>JAFXGR010000134.1 GCA_017520155.1 Lachnospiraceae bacterium | reverse complement strand
TAAGGGACAGGCCTTTGCCAGCTGAGGATAAAGCACCGCAGGTCTTAAGTTGGCAAATAAATTTAATTCCTTTCTGATTTTTAACAGTCCTGCTTCCGGACGCTTTGTCGGTTCCAGCTGATACCACGGAGAAGTATTGGGATCTCCTCCTATGGATCCCATCAATACTGCCTGCTGACTCTTTGCCCTTTCCACAGCTTCCTCAGTTAAAGGGACTCCATGTACATCTATAGATGCTCCTCCCATTAATATATCTGTATATTCTATGGTATGGCCATACTTTTCTGCCATCCGGTCCAATACCTTTCTTGCTTCTCTTACAATTTCCGGACCGATTCCGTCTCCGCTGATACAGCCAATTTTTACGTTCATGTTTATACCTCCATACCTTTTTATACTTTTATTAATTATAAAAATGATTCTAGCATAGTTCCTTTTATTTTGAAAATATATATCTATTATGATTATCATAACTTTAGCTTATATCCTGCCTATTCTTTTTTCTAATATTGCTTTTTTTCTAAAAATTTTATAAAATTAGTGCAAACTTACTTAAGAAAAAATTTATCATTATTTTGGAGGAAAAATGAAGGCAAAAAAGAAATGGATGAAACCTCGTCATACTATTGTACGTAATCTTGCCATCAAGGTAATTGGTCCTTATTGCCGCATGAAATACGGTATTACAATAGAAACTCTTGATAACCCCGAAAAACGGCCTTATTTAATCTTAATGAATCATCAGACTGCTTTTGACCAGTTTTTTATCGGCATGGCCTTTCGTCAGCCTGTATATTATCTTGCATCTGAAGATATTTTTTCTTTGGGGTGGATATCTAAAGTTCTTTCTTTTTTAGTTGCTCCCATTCCCATTAAAAAACAGACTACTGATTTAAATGCCATAAAAACCTGTGTTAAGATTTCTAAAGAAGGGGGAACTATTGCTTTATTTCCCGAGGGTAATCGGACTTACCATGGACGTACTCTATATTTTAAGCCCTCTATTGTGAAGCTGATCCGTCTGTTAAAATTACCCCTGGCTTTATTCCGTGTGGAAGGGGGATACGGTATTCATCCCAGATGGAGCGATGTGGTTCGTAAGGGCAAAATGAAAACAACCGTTGCTGCTGTTTTAGAGCCCCAAGAATATGCTCTTTTATCCGATGATGAATTATACAACATAATTCAGGAAAATCTTTATGTGGATGAACATCTCTCACAAGAAAACTTTTATCATAAAAAAAGTGCAGAACATATGGAACGCTTTCTTTATATTTGTCCCCACTGCGGCTTAACAAAGTTTCAGACAAAAAATGATTTAGTCTGGTGCCAAAGCTGTAACCAGAAGATACAATATTTGCCAAATAAAAAATTAGCTCCTCTTTCCGGCGCCTTCCCCTTTGCTCATTTAGGGGAGTGGTATGACTATCAATGCAGCTTCGTTTCTTCTTTATCCTTAGCTGACTATCTTCATACTCCTATAGATTCTTACGAAGTTAAGGTATTTCAGGTTATCTTATATGAAAAAAAGCAGCTGTTACATAAAAAAGCTTTGCTGAGGCTGTATGGTAATCGATTGGAAATTGATGCCATGCTTCTACCCTTTGACCAGTTATCTGCCATTACCATTTTAGGAAAAAACAAAATAAACATTTATCACAAGGATCTTGTCTACCAAATTAAGGCTGATTCTTCCTTTAACGGATTAAAATATGTAAATATTTACCATCATTACATAAACAGTAAGAAAGGGGATCATCATGAACAATTTTTGGGACTCTAGTGTTTGGGGAAGCTTTAATTTAATCGCTATTTTATTAACTATTTTGATTATTGCAAGCTTACTGAAAAAAAACATTCCTCTCTTAAAGGAATCCTTAATTCCTACCTCAGTTTTAGGAGGTGCAATCCTTCTTATTCTTAGTGCTGCTTATAAAGTATTTTTTAAAATTAATATATTCCAAACCTCCTTTTTCGGAGGAAACGGTACGGATTTTTTAGAAATTATTACTTATCATACTTTGGCCTTGGGCTTTATTGCCTCTACATTTTCCGATGACTCTGCCTCCTTTAACAAAAAGCGGCAGGAAGAAATCTTTCATACCGGAGTTACTACCGTAGCCACTTATCTACTCCAAGCTATTTTAGGAATGGGATTGACCATGATTGCTGCCCGCTTTTTAACCGGACTGTTTCCCGTATCCGGCGTTCTTTTAGCTTTTGGTTACGGACAGGGTACTGGACAGGCAATGAATTACGGTAATATTTATGAAATGGATTTTGGATTTGCAGGCGGAAAAAGCTTTGGACTTACCATTGCTGCCTTTGGTTTTCTCAGTGCTAGCATGGGCGGAGTGATCTATCTCAATCATTTAAAAAGAAAAAATCGACTGTCTGCCATATTGGAGCGAAATAAGATTTCCTCAGTACAACATGATGCCTCTGAAAAAACCATTCCTCTTTTTGAAAGTATGGATACCTTAAGCGTACAAATTGCATTAGTAATGATTTCCTATTTCTTTACTTTTTTATTAATGAATCTGCTGGGAACTCTTCTTCCCGGATTAAAATCTGTAATTTTTGGCTTCAACTTTTTACTGGGTGTAATTATGGCCACTGCTACAAAAGCTTTCCTTAATTTTCTTTATAGAAAGGGCTATTTTAAAAAGAAATATATCAGCGGATTTTTAATGACACGGATGCGTAATTTTTTCTTTGATATTATGGTTGTGGCAGGGATTGCCGCTATCCAGCTTCATGTACTGAATCAATATTTTATCATTATGCTTCTTTTGGGCATCACGGGACTTATTGCTACCTACCTCTATAATTCCTTTGTTGCCAAAACTTTATTTAAAGAATATCCTGAGGAACAGTTTTTAGCCATGTACGGAATGTTAACTGGTACAGCCAGTACCGGAATTATCCTTCTTCGTGAGGTGGATCCGGACTTTCAAAGTCCTGTTTCTGATAATTTAGTTTATCAAAATTTCCCTGCTATTGTTTTTGGCTTTCCCCTTATGCTTTTAGCTACTATGGCCCCCGTTAAGCCTATGACCACATTGGGGATATTAATCTTGTTTTTCCTGATTATGAACCTGCTTTTGTTTCGTAAGAAGCTGTTTAAACGAAAATCATAAGTAAAAAAAGAAGGAGGATCTGTTTTCAGATCTGCTCCTTCTTTTTTATTTACAGAGTTATCATACTCCTATTTTCTTATGAAATTCCAAAATCCTCTAAGGAAAACTGTTCTAAAACTGCAATTTCCTTTTCTTCCTCCTGGGTTCCTTTCTCCCATTCTTCTTCTGTTTCCGGACTTTCTTCTTCCTTCGCCATGCTTTTTATCTGCTTAATTCCAAAACTGGCTTCGTAACCTATTTCCTTTAAAAAAGATTTAATCTTTTTTATCTCACCGGATATATTCGCCTTCTTTGTAAGAAGAACAGTTACCACCGAGGAATCCATCTGTACCTGGTAGCCTGCTTTTTTTAATCTGCTTGCTGCTTCCGTCTTTTCCATAAGATTATCTGCTTATTCTCCAACTTTTTCTACTTGTGCAATGGCTGCCTTCTGCATAGGAACTCTGCAGTTTTTATTATTACCAAATTCCACAATTACAGTATCATCGGAAATATCAATTAAAACACCATAAAATCCACTGGTAGTAAGTACACTGTCACCAATTTCCATATTAGCCAGCATGGCTCCTACTCTTTTTTGTTCCTTTTTCTGAGGACGGATAGATGCAAAATATACAAAGCCAAAAATCAGAACAATGTAAATGATCATAATTACTCCACCGCCTAAGCCGCCAAACATAGCGCCTTCCTGTCCTAATAACATCATATTAAACTCCTCCTGTTTTATCTCTCTTTAATTAACGCTTACACTAGCATACACAAAAATAGGGTATGTTTCAAGCTATTTATCATATTTTTCTGTTATCCTTTATCTGTTTTGGTTCATGCCTTCCAGCTTTGCTTTTTTATATGCTTTAAAATTTCCTTCCTCCAGAGAAGTTCGTATCTCTTCCATCATGGTATTATAAAAATACAGATTATGAAGAACACAAAGACGCATTCCCAGCATTTCCTTAGCCTTTAACAGGTGTCGGATATAGGCTCTTGAATAATGTCTGCAGGCAGGACAGCCGCATCCTTCCTCAATAGGTCTCATATCCTTTTCATACTTTGCATTAAACAGATTAATTTTCCCTTGATTAGTGTAAAGATGTCCGTGTCTTCCGTTTCTGGTGGGATAAACACAGTCAAAGAAATCAATTCCTCTCTCTACTCCTTCTAAAATATTGGCAGGGGTTCCCACTCCCATAAGATAGGTAGGTTTATCTTTAGGAAGATAAGGTACTGTCTCCTCCAAAACATGATACATTTCTTCATGGGTTTCCCCTACGGCCAGACCTCCCACAGCATATCCGTCTAAATTCATTTCACTGATTCGTTTAGCATGTTCAATACGAAGATCTGTATAAATCGCACCCTGGTTAATCCCAAATAACAGCTGATTCTTATTAATGGTTTCCTCTTTTTGATTTAATTCTGCCATCTTTTTTTGACAGCGCTCCAGCCATCTGGTGGTTCTCTCTACAGAAGGCTTTACATAATCCCTCTCTGCTTTAGCCGGAGGACATTCATCAAAAGCCATGGCAATGGTGGAAGCAAGATTAGACTGTATCTCCATGCTTTCCTCCGGTCCCATAAAAATCTTTCTTCCGTCAATATGAGAATTAAAATAAACTCCCTCCTCTTTTATCTTTCTTAAAGAAGAAAGAGAAAACACCTGAAAACCACCGGAATCCGTAAGAATAGGTCTTTGCCAATTCATAAAACGGTGAAGTCCTCCCAGCTCATGAATTACCTTGTCTCCTGTTCTTACATGAAGATGATAGGTGTTGGACAATTCCACCTGGCACTTCACTTCCTCCAGATCTTTGGTGGATACGGCTCCCTTAATGGCCGCTACCGTACCCACGTTCATAAATACCGGTGTCTGAATTGTTCCGTGCACCGTTTCAAAACTTGCTCTTTTTGCTCTTCCTTCCTGACTGATTATTTTATACATTCTTCTTCTCCTGTTTTACCCTGGCAATTCATTCTTTATCTTCCTGTTATCTGTTGCCAACTTTTTATTTCTAATTTCTTGAATTTTGTATCCTACCCAGTTATACTATTCCCATGACATTTTGTCAAATAGTTTACTGATTCACAGAAGTATTTGTAACAGCTTTTTACTGCTGTTACCTTAATAGAAAGGAAGAGAATACAAATGGCTGGTTCCACTTTAGGTACAATTTTTAAAATTACTACTTGGGGAGAGTCCCATGGTCCTGCACTTGGTGTAGTAATTGATGGATGTCCCTCCGGTCTTTCTTTAGATGAAAGTCAGATTCAGCAATTTCTTAATCGCAGAAAGCCGGGACAGACCGCAATTGCCACTCCCAGAAAGGAAGACGATTGTGTAAAAATTCTCTCCGGTATTTTTGAAGGAAAAACCACCGGAGCACCTATCTCTATGATGGTAGAAAATACCTCTCAGCGTTCCCATGATTACTCCCAGATTTCTTCCTGTTATCGTCCCGGACATGCAGACTTTACCTTTGATGAAAAATATGGTTTTCGCGATTACCGAGGAGGAGGGCGCTCTTCCGGAAGAGAAACTATTGGTCGTGTAGCTGCCGGAGCGGTTGCTTCTCTGATTTTAGGACAGCTGGGAATTACTCTCACCACCTATACCCGTTCCATCGGTCCCATTACCATTGACCCCCTGCGCTTTGATCCTTCCTGTATTTTATCTACTCCCACCGCCATGCCCGATCCCATTGCTTCCAAAGAAGCTGAGGAATATCTTAAAGAGGCCATGGCTTCCTTTGATTCTGTAGGCGGAACCATAGAGTGTCAGGTTCACGGACTTCCCTCAGGGCTGGGAGATCCTGTATTTGAAAAGCTGGATGCCAATTTAGCCAAGGCTTTTCTCTCCGTAGGTGCAGTTAAAGCTTTTGAAATTGGGGAGGGCTGCAATGCTTCCCAATTAAAGGGTTCTGAAAACAACGACGGATTCTGTATTCAGGAAGGAAAAATCACAAAACGAACTAATCATTCCGGTGGTACTTTAGGGGGCATTAGCGATGGCTCACCCTTACTTTTACGAGCTCATGTTAAGCCCACACCTTCCATTTTTTCTGAGCAGCAGACTGTCAACGCCAACAAGGAAGAGGTTTCCATTAAAATTAAAGGTCGTCATGACCCTATTATTGTTCCTCGTGCCGTTGTAGTCGTTGAAGCCATGACTGCCCTTACTTTGCTGGATGCACTCTTACTTAATATGACTGCAAAATTAGATTCTGTTCGTACCTTCTACGGAAAATAAAAATTAAACCAAAAACCGATTCGTTAAGAAATTTACTTTTACGAATCGGTTTTTCTTTTTCTCTTATTGAATTTGATGAAAAATAATACAGTTAGGTCGTTCCACCTTTAATTCTTTTCCATTCATTACCAGCAGTCCCTTTTCCAAATCTACGGTAAAAAAGGTCATAGAATTGCTTTCGTGATTTAGGGAAACTAAATGGCGGTTATCAGGGAAAAGGCAAGCATCCTTAGGATAATCTCCGCTGATGGGAAGACAGAAGGATTTTTCCAAAAATCCTGTTTCCTCATCAAGTTTATAAACAATTACACTGTTATCTCCTGCATTGGAGCTTAATAAATATTTATAATCTCGGGAAAGATTTAAGGCACTGGCCGCACTTAAGCTGGCATGATAATCATTCAAGGTGGAAATGGTCTGAATCTTTTCAAAATCAGGATTATTTCCCTGACTGGTATAACGATACACATCCACGTAATTTTTCAGTTCATGGACAATGTACATATATCTTCCGTCTTTACTGAATTTTACATGACGTGGGGCTGATTCCTGCTCACTTCGAATAATGTCCACCAATTTCAATTTGCCGGTAACATGATCTACCCGATATACATTTACATGATCCATTCCCAAATCTGCTGCACAGAGAAATTTATTGTCACGGGTCATTTTTACGCAGTTAATATGAGGACGGAAATTTCTCTCCGCTACACAGCCAATACCCTTGTGAAATATCTCATCTACAATTTCTCCGATTCCTCCATCCTCACGTAATCGAAGAACCGTAACCTTGCCATCGTGATAGCCTGCCACAAACAAAAGCTTGTCCTCATAATCTGTTGACAAATAGCAGCCCCTCATTCCGTTAATATTACCTGTATTAATATGGCTTAATCCTCCATCTTTTTCGATCTGATAGGATTCTACTCCAAAGTCTGTAATAGAGTAAAGAAATTTTGAATTATGGGAAATGGTTACATAGGAGGAATTGGTAATCTCCACCTGATCCTTAGGAATAAATCGACCTGCTTTCAAGTCTACATCATATATCTTTATACCATAGCGTTCTCCCATGGTATATGTGGACACATAAGCCACGTATTTTTCTTTTTTCATACCCACACCTTCCTGCCTAAACTTCTTATGGTATAAATTTTATCACAAGCAGTGATTTTTGTTAATAACCTTTTCTTTTTTTATTGACATCCTGTTTTTGTCATAGCATAGTAAATCTATCCCCAAAAGGAAGGAGATTTTTATGGAACGTATACTGCACTATCCTATAAATATAGATTCTGACGGAATTACCATTTCAGAATTTTTGAAAAAACATAATTTTTCTTCTCAAAATATTACCCATTTAAAAAAAATGCCCCAAAGTGTTCTGGTTAACGGTCAATGGAAGTATATGAACACCTTGCTTTATCAGGGAGATCATCTTACCATTCATATTCAGGAAATGTCTTCTAACAGTAAAATTCTTCCCTGTAAGCTTCCCTTTCCTATTTTATATGAAGATGAGGATCTTGTGGTGATTAATAAGCCTTATCACATGCCCATTCATCCCTCTCAGAATAATTATGATAATACTCTGGCTAATGCCGCTGCCTATTACTATGAGGTTCTGCAAAATACTCCCTTTATCTACCGCTGTATTAACCGTCTGGATAAAGACACTTCCGGACTGACCATTTTAGCTAAAAATATGTATTCTGCCGGCTTACTGGCAAGCCAAATGCAAAGGGGAGAGATCAAACGTTTCTATGTTGCTGTGGTAAAGGGTATCTTTCCCTTCTCATACGGAAAGATTACTGCTCCCATAGGACGAAAGCCGGGCTCTACCATAGAACGTATGGTGGATGAATTATACGGAGAAAAGTCCATAACTTATTATCATAAGCTACAGACTTTTTCACATTACACTTTGATGGCTCTACGATTAAAAACAGGAAGAACACATCAAATCAGGGTTCATATGTCCCATTTAGGCTATCCCCTTCTTGGAGACAGTCTCTATGATCCTGAATGTGATCTTTCCTATATTTCCAGACAGGCTCTTCATGCCGCCAGAATTATTTTTCAGCATCCTGTAACCGGAAAAAAAGTGAAACTGGATGCTCCTCTTCCTGAGGATATGATTTCTCTGCTTCACCCTTAACGAATCTGTTCGGGGAATCCTACCTTTTTTTGTACCTTACGAAGAGTTTTATTTGCAAAGTAATTTGCCTTTTGTGCATTTTCTTTAATAATCTCATCAATGTAGGTTTTGTCTTTACTTAATCTTGCAAATTCATCCTGAATAGGCTTAAGCACGGAAACTACAGACTCACCTACTGCCAATTTAAATTCTCCGTAACCCTTTCCTTCAAACTCCCTTACGGCTTCTTCCACTGTCTTATTGGAACAAGTACAATAAATATCCAATAAATTCTTGATTCCCGGCTGTTCTTCCCGGTAGCAGATACAAGCTTCTGAATCGGTTACTGCCCGCTTGAACTTTCGGATAATGGTATCAGGATCATCCATCAGTAAAATACTTGCATTGGGATTTTCATCAGATTTACTCATCTTCTTGGTGGGCTCCTGAAGACTCATAATCTTAGCACCTGTTTTTCCGATATACGGCTCCGGTACGGTAAATACATCACCGTAAATACTATTAAAGCGTTGTGCCACATCTCTTGTTAATTCCAAATGCTGCAGCTGATCCTTTCCTACCGGTACCACATCTGCCTGAAAAAGAAGAATATCTGCTGCCATTAATACCGGGTAAGTAAATAATCCTGCATTAATATTATCTGCATGACGGGATGACTTATCCTTAAATTGGGTCATCCTGTTTAATTCTCCCATATAAGTATAACAATTTAAAATCCAGGACAACTGGGCATGCCCCGGAACATGAGACTGATAATAAATACAATTCTTTTTAGGATCTAATCCTGCTGCCACATACAAGGTTAAAAGATTTCTTGCTCTTTTTCTTAATTCTGCCGGTTCCTGTCGAACGGTAATGGAATGAAGATCCACAACGGAATAAAAACATTCATATTCATCACTTAAGGTAAGCCAGTTTTTTAAAGCTCCTAAATAATTTCCTAAGGTTAAATTTCCCGTTGCCTGCATACCGCTAAACAGCACCTTTTTGCCATCTATCATCTTCATGACCTCCATAGATTATAATAAAAAGATTTGTAATCCTAGGATTACAAATCTTTTTACAGTGTATCATTGACATCAAAGCAAGTCAAGAAACCTTCTCTATTTAATTCTTTGCCATCGTCCTATATTATTATTCATCAAAAGTTAGCTAAATATAACCCGGGGTGTGTGTTATGATTTTCCTTCACAGCCGCAGCCTGAGGGTTCAGATTCCAAAAAGGAGAACTGAGTTCTTGGCATAGGAGGAGGTGGGGTCTGACAAACCGGAGGACGGTTACATGGAGGCTCCGGAATACTGCAGACGCAATCCGGCTTACCATGATGGTGGTGGTGATGACCACCGCAGGAATTTCCCTTGCCGCAAGTACCTCCCCATCCCTGATTTTGCCCCTTGTTAGAACAGCACAAGAGAATGATTAACAATAAACAACAATTCATACTTACCTCTTAAGGTCTTTTTTATATGGTATGCTGTATCTTCTCTTTGGTGTCATTCTCCTTAATATATACGTTGTATTTCTTCTGAAACTCCTGTGCAGCTTTTTTCCATTTGGTAGGATGATCCCAATACTTTTTATAAGGAAGTACCTTTTTTCTGATAAAACGAATCATCTCTTTTTCCCCGTAAGCATCCAAAATTAAAAGAAGTAATTCCATCACTGCTCTTGTTTTTTCATGCAAAGGAGCATCCCCTCTTCCCCACATATAATAGGCTAAAGGATTATGCTGGCTATATTGATTTTTGGCATATACTTTGCTGGCTGCAATACGGTCCATTATCATTTCAACAATATAATTTACCGGCATAGGAGCCGGAGCCATTCCTCCCTTAATTTCCTTTACACTGTAGTCCAGCCAGTATTCATAATGGTGTTTATTTCTTCCCTTATGGTGAAGCCAGGAAGCAGAATATCCTTTCACTTCCCGTTCTGCATTATTAGGGCTTCTGTCTCCCTGATAAAACTGAGCACCTACAAAAAACTCTGTAGGAGAATATTTCGAAAGATCATGACAAATTCCCTGCCAGTATAAGCCAACGTCAAAACACCCCTTCATCACTAAATATTTATGATACGTAATTGTTTTAAAATGCTGTAATGCCTTTCCCATTGTGTTCCTTTCTTTTTGCTTCCAAAATCATAATGGATCTGGGAGCCACTGTTATGGTCTTTTCTTTTTTGTTAATATCTTTTATTTCCTCCCCTTGGGTAGATATTCTGATCTTCCAGTTTCCCTCCAGGGGTAGGGAAGGAAGTGCCAGCACGGCCTCTTCCCAATGCATATTAATGCCTACATAGAGAAAATTCTCTGACAGGGTAAATAAAATTCCTCCTGACTCCTCATTTGCCGCACTCCAATCCAATTTCCAGGCATCCTTTCCATGAAAAGAAATGGCCGGAAGACGTTCCTTAGTACTTTGGCTATTTTTTTTCTTCTCTATCTCAAAGATTCTGTATCCTTTTCTTAATAAAATCAAGCTTTTACAAAACTCAATCTGTTCCTTATTTCGTTCTGAATCTTTCCAGTTTAACCAGGAAATTCCATTATCCTGGCAATAAGGATTATTATTTCCCTTTTGGGTATTTCCAAATTCATCACCTGCCAGAATCACAGGGGTTCCTTTAGATAAAAATAAAAGCGTAAGGGCATTTTTCATCTGCCGGTTTCGCAGCTTTAATACTTGCCTCTTTTTTGTTTCTCCTTCTGCTCCACAATTCCAGCTCACATTATCATTATTCCCGTCTAACCCCTTTTCTCCATTATGTTCATTATGCTTTCGGTCATAGGAAACCAGATCATGCAGAGTAAAGGTATTATAATTGGTAAAATAAACAACCCGTTTTACCCTTCCTCCTCCGTTCATAATATTCTGAAAGGCCTGCTGAAGAGACCCTACGTCAGATTTTAAAAATTTCCGTAAGGAATAAAGATAACTGTCATTATAAGAAGCTAAATTATAATAGGCAGGAAGCTGCTGATAGGAATAAATTTGATTTTCATCCATCACTTCATATAAAATTTTTGTATTGGCAAATTCAGCCATGGAAGCAATAAGCTCGACAGGAATATTTACTCCCATTAGACGAAAACCATCTACATGATATTCCTCTACCCAAAACTTAAGTACTTCAAGAATAAAAGCTCTTGACACTGTAAGGGGAAAGAAAAACTGCATAATGAGCTCCATGTTTTCTCTATGCAGCTCCTTTACCATAGTTTTAAAGGAATGGGAAGGAACCTTTCCTCCACTGTAAGAGGCCTTAGGGGCAAAATAAAAGGCTTCCTTATATCCCCAGTAATTCAGCTTAATATCTTCACCCTTTTGAGTATAAGACTGCTCCTTTGTTATTTCCTCCATGGAAACGGGAGCTGTTCCTTTTTTTTCCACTTCACTAAATTCATAGGCTGGCAAAAGTTCTAAGGAGGTTACTCCCAGATCCTTCAAATAGGAAATTTTTTCCACAATCCCTTCAAATGTTCCTTTTTTCTTTACTCCTGAGGATGAATGTCTGGTAAAGCCTCGTACATGAAGTTGATAAATAATACTCTCTTCTATCCCCAGTCCGGGAAACTTGTCCTTCTCCCAGTCATATTCCGGAAGACAAACTCCGGCCAGGAGGTTTTGTTTCTCCTTTGCTCCCCATTGCTCATTTCCATGCACCACTTTGGCATAAGGATCCGTTATTTCTCTTCCCTGTATCTTAAAATTATAGGAAATTCTTTCCTTTTTTATCCCGGAAATAAGAACAGAATATAAATTCCCTATACGAAACTCCTCTCCCAAGAAAATTTCTTCACTGATATTTGCCTTTTTATCATATAAAACTAAACTATACTCCTTTCCCTGCTCTGCCCCAATGACGAATTGAACTAAGCCATCCTCCAAAACAGAAGCTCCCATGGGAAAAGGATTTCCTCTTGTAATTTTTTTCATTATATTCTCCAATTTATATTAGTAAACCTAATATAGCATATTTTTTCTCTCTTGTGAAACAAATTGTATTATAGTACAATAAGACTTAAGAAAAGGAGGTAATTCTTATGGGAAATACAGATAATTTAGATGAAGAAATGACCGTAGAATTGGAATTAGAGGATGGGTCAAATGTGGTTTGTTCCGTAATCACTATTTTAGAGGTAGAGGGTAAGGATTATATTGTTCTTCTTCCCTTAGATGAAGAGGGAAACAACGAAGACGGAGAAGTATGGTTCTATCGCTACAGTGAAAATCCGGATGATCCTAATGAAGAACCGGAGCTTGGATTTATTGACAGTGATGAGGAATATGAAGCGGTGGCCGATGCTTTCGATGAATATCTGGACAGCTGCGAATTTGATGAGATTATGGAAGAAGAATAGCCCCTGGGGAATGGCAAATTTATTTTGCCATTCCTTTTTTATGTAATAGAGTTTAAAAATCTGCTTTTTTGCAAATATTCTTTTTTCTCATTCTTTAAATATAGAATTTCCAGTCTCTCCTTTGCTCTGGTCATGGCCACATAAAACATCCTTCTCTCTTCTTCTATTTCTTCCTTTGTTGCTGCCTTATTGTGGGGTACTTTCCCCTCGTTACAGTCCGGTAAAAAAACAACAGGATATTCCAGTCCTTTACAGGCATGCATAGTCATCAGACTTACTCCGTTTTTTTCTTCTTTACTTCTTTTTAATCTCTCTTCGTACTCCTCTATCCTCTCTTCCCATTGCTCCAGCGAAGAAATGTTTTTCAGGCTATGATGAATAAATTCCAGGATATCCTCCAGCTCTCTCCATTCTAAATTTTGTGCTTTAGCCTGTTCTTTTAAATAAGTTTCGTATCCCCCCGCTTTTCTTAAATAATAAACGGCACCGAAAAAATCTAATTGAAAAAACCATTTTTCCAGCGAAATCAGTTCTTCTACCACTTCTTTCATGTATCCTCTGTGTTGATAGTACTCTAGTAAGTCCTGCCACAAAATAATCTCCCTGCTGCAGGCATTTCTGGACAAATAACGTAGAGGCTTATTCATGATTATCAAAAAATCCTCTCTTTTTTTCCCTCCATAAAAAAATTTCAGATAATGATAAATATCCTTGGCAATAAAGTGACGAAAAATACTTGAGCTTTTTTCCTTCATGGAAAAGGGAATCTTTTTTCTTGCTAAAAACTCTGCCAGGGGAAGTATATGAGAATTGGTACGAAAAATACAGCAAATGTCTTTATAAGGTAGTTGTTGTGCCTTCAGCTGTTCTATTGTTTCTGCTATATATTCATACTCTTGAAAGGGACTTTCAAAAGAACGTATGGCTACTCCCTGTCCTAAAGAATGAAAAGCCTTAATCTCCTTCTTAATTCGAAGAGTATTTTCATTGATTACCTGTAAAGACTTTTCCACAATGGGAGCAGAACATCGAAAATTTGTTTCCAGCAATACTTTTTTTGTATCAGGATAAAACTGCGCAAACTCCAGCATAAATTTAGGGGATGCCCCCCGAAAGCTATAGATTGCCTGATCATCATCTCCTACCACAAAAAGATTTCTGTATTTTTTCATTAATAAATAAATTACCCTAAACTGAATTTCATTAATATCCTGAAACTCATCAATCATAATATACTTATACTTTTCCTGATACTTTTTTAAAACCGATTCATCACGTTGAAAAAGCTCCAGACACAACAGTCCCATATCATCAAAGTCCAGCTTATGTTTCTCATGCATTAAACGGTTATATTCTTGAAAAATAGAGATAAAAATCCTATCCTTGGTATTCTCTAACTCTTTCTTTGTTCTATTTTTATAATAAGAAATTTTTTGTAACAGTTCTTCTATTTTTTCCTCCATCTGGGATTTTGATAAATTGCTTCTTTCTTCACTGTTTCTGTCATATTGGGGATCTGATAAAATAATACGAAGTAAGTCACGTTTTTCTTTTTCCTATATAATATCCTGTATACGATAATGATAGATTTCTTTTAAAATATGGAAAAAGAAGGCATGAAAGGTGGCAAAAGTTACGGCAGCTTTACTACCTTTACTTTCTTTATAGAATCGTTCCTGCAGCTCCAAAGCTGCAGCTTTTGAAAAAGAAATTAATAAGATTTGATTGGGAGAAATATTTTTTTCATGGATTAGATAGAGAAGTCTTTGAATCATAACAAAGGTTTTGCCAGAGCCGGGTCCCGCCATTACCAGCATGGGACCCGACTGATGACAAATTGCTGTTCTTTGTGAATTACTGGGAGATGACATCCTTTAACTTCTCAATTCCCTTTCTGATTCTTGCCAAAGACTCCTCTTTTCCAATAATTTCCATGATTTCTGTTGCACCTGCCGGTGTCATTTGCTTACCGCTGACTGCAGTTCTTACCGGCCACATGGCATAACCATTTTTACATCCCTTTTTCTCTACATACTGTAATAAAGCCCCATAGAGACTGTCATTACTGTAATCCTCCAGCTTTTCTAAGATAGGAAGTAATTCTTCCAGTACTTCTAAAGAAGATGCTTCCGTTGTTTTCATTTTCTTATGAATATACATGGCTGTATCATATTCCGGTAAGGTTTCAAAGAAATCAATATGATTTACAATATCCGGAAATACTTCAATTCTTGTTTTTACCATTTCTCCAATCTTTTTCAGATCTAGATCTTTAGTAATCACCTGCTTCAAATAAGGCAGTGCTTTTTCATAAAATGCATCAAAATCCATTGCCTTAATATATTCGCCATTCATCCACTTTAACTTTGTATAGTCAAATACTGCAGGAGATTTGGACATGTGGTGGTAATCAAACTCTCCAATTAATTCCTCCAAAGAGAAAATTTCCTGATTCCCGGTGGGACTCCAACCAAGTAAAGCCACAAAGTTTACTACAGCCTCTGTAAGAAATCCTTGTTCAATTAAGTCCTCATAAGAAGAATGACCACAGCGTTTAGATAATTTATGGTGAGATTCATCGGTAATCAACGGACAGTGAACATAAGTGGGCACTTCCCATCCAAAGGCCTCATATAAACGATTATATTTAGGGGAAGAGGACAAATATTCATTCCCTCTTACCACATGGGTGATTCCCATTAAATGATCATCAACCACATTGGCAAAATTATAGGTAGGATAGCCGTCTGATTTAATTAAAATCATATCATCCAGTTCAGAATTATCTACCGTAATATCCCCATAGATTTCATCTGAAAAGGTAGTTGTTCCTTCCATGGGATTATTCTGACGGATAACATAGGGAACATTATTTGCCAGCTTTTCTTCCACTTCTTCTTTTGTTAAAGATAAACAATGCTTATCATAAACATTAATCTCTTTTCCTGCCACGGTTCTGCTTAAGGTAGCCAATCTTTCTTTATCACAGAAACAGTAATAAGCTTCTCCTTTTTCCACCAGCTTTTTGGCATATTCCAAATAAATTCCCTTAGCCTGTCTTTCGCTCTGCACATAGGGACCGCAGCCTTTATCCTTATCCGGTCCTTCATCGTGAAGTAATCCTGTTTTTTCCAAGGTTCTGTAAATAATCTCTATTGCACCTTCTACAAAACGCTCCTGGTCGGTATCTTCAATACGTAAAAGAAAATCTCCTCCCTCATGCTTTGCAATCAAATATGCATAAAGTGCTGTTCTTAAATTTCCTACATGCATCCTTCCTGTTGGGCTGGGTGCAAATCGGGTTCTGATTTTTGACATATTTTTTCCTCATTTCTACTAAAAATCATTTTATTTATTTCTATTGGACTAATCAGATAGATAAAAAAGTCCAATAAAGGATCAAATCTTTTATCCGGCATAACCTTTTCTTAAACAGTTAATTCCGGAATCTCTTTTCTTGCTGCCTTCTTAAATTCATTTACTGCCTTTACTGCCTGGGGAATTGCGATATTGGTTCCTGCTCCGGCAATACAGCCTCCGGGACAGGCCATTCCCTCAATAAGACAACCATTTTTCTTTCCTGCTTTAGCTAAAAGCAGCATTTTCTTACATTCTGCCAGACTCTCTGCATGCTCAATATTAACCTCCACATCAGGATAATATTCTCGAATACATTGCTCAATGGCATTGGCCACTCCCCCTGCTACTCCGTAGCCTCTTCCTGCTGCTGTAGCATCTTTTATTTCCTCAGCAGTGTCTATTTCCTGCAGATTGATTTCCTTGGCTTCAAACATACCTGCCAGTTCTTCAAAGGTAATAACAAAATCCACATCAGAACGTACAGTTCTTCTGGAAGCCTCCAGCTTTTTAGATGCACAGGGTCCGATAAATACTACCAGTGCCTGAGGATGCTCCTCTTTAATTTTTCTTGCCGTAGCTACCATGGGAGTTAACGCATTGGAAATATTATCAATGGTTTCCGGGAAGTACTTCTTTGCTAATACAGACCAAGAAGGACAACAGGAAGTTAAAAGAAAAGGTAATTCTCCTCCGGCTACTGCATGAACATAATGCTCTGCCTCCGCCATAGCTCCCATATCTGCTCCAATGGCTGTTTCATAAACTTCTGAAAATCCTAATAACTTTAAGGCAGACTTAATCTGTTCCGGAGATACATTAGGACCAAACTGTCCAACAAAAGCAGGGGCTACCTGGGCAATAACTTCTTTTCCTGACTGCATGGCACGAATCAGCTGAAAAATCTGGGACTTATCTGCAATAGCACCAAAGGGACAGCTTACCATACACTGGCCACAGGAAACACATAATTCTTCATCAATTACTGCTCTTTTTTTTGCATCACTTTTAATGGCATTTACGCCGCAGACAGAAACACAAGGTCTTACCTGATGAGAGATCGCATCATAAGGACAAATAGCTTTACATTTTCCGCATTTAATACACTTACTTTGATCGATTACGGATTTTCCGCTTACCATGGAAATGGCATCCTTGGGACAGATATCGTTACAAGGATGTGCCACACAGCCCATACACATATTGGTAATCATATAAATATTTTCCGGACATCCGTTACATGCCGAAGGAATTACCTGCATCAAAGGCGGCTCATAATATTTCTCGGAAATATTACTTTCCTCTAATCCCTGTGTAACATGAACAGGCACATTTTCCGGACGTAAAGATAAGCCCATGGCAAGTCGGATTCTTTCTCTGACAATGGCTCTTTCCCGGTAAATATTTTCACGAAAATCTGTTTCGTCGTAATCTACAATCTTATATGGCAATGCTTCCACATCATCCTTTAAAGACTGAGAATGATAAGCCAGCAATGCTACTTCTTTAAAAATTCTTCTTCGGGTAATTCTAACCTGTGTATCTATTCCCCTCATGTTTATCCTCCATGTTATCTTTTTAACTATTTAATTCTTACACAAACCTCCAATTAAATCAAGCCTTTTCATGGTACGATTTTTTCCCTTTTGGCATATTTTAAAGAAAGAAATAAAGAAAGAAGAAAAAATGAAGGAATTTCTTAATAACTATGAAGAATTAAATCAGTTTCCTTTGGGAATGGCCTACGTGCCTATTCAGGAATTTACCTCTCTTTATGAAAATCTGGAAGAAGCCTTTTGCCAAGGTACTTTATTTAAAGAGTTGGATAAACCCTTTACCGGAAGGAGATGTGTGCGATGAATTGTGAATCACAAAAATTGTTAAATGAAATTAATATTTTAGACTTTGCTGTAAGGGAAATTAATCTGTTTTTAGATACTCATCCCTGTCACCAGGAAGCTATGCGTTTTTTTACCTACTATAACAGATTAAAAAAAGAGAAAATGAAAGAATTGGCTTCTCTTTACGGTCCTCTTACCTTAGATGAAGCAAAACAGACCGGAAGTGAATTTTTATGGACTGTACAGCCCTGGCCCTGGGAAGGAGGTATGGAATAAATGTGGGATTATGAAAAACGATTACAATACCCTGTAAATATTAAAAATCCAAATGCTAAGCTGGCACAATATATTATTTCCCAATACGGAGGTCCCGATGGTGAGTTGGGTGCTAGTATGCGCTATCTCTCCCAACGTTTTGCTTCCCCTTACCGTGAAGTTTCTGCTTTGCTTACGGATATTGGTAATGAGGGGTTGTTATTGCACACCCCTTGACTCTGGGAATCTGTCTCAGGCAGATTCCTATGGTTACTTTGATTCTTCAAATCAGATAACTTTTCAAGAACGAAAATCCACTTCTGTGGGAGTAAATTCAATTTCACCTCTACACGCTGATCTGGATAAACGACCATTTGATCTAATACACTTTTATAGAAGATTTCGCTCTCTGTAAGTCCCGATACCATATCCGTCACCTGTTTTCGCACATCATTTTTTAAAGAGCCTGTTTCGTAGTGAATCTGTTCTCTGGTTTTGACTGCCTGCAGTCGTTCCTGTAATTCACCTATTTGTTTGTCATAGCGTTCATTCATCATTCGCATATCCTCCTTGGTAATGTTCTTAGAAAAGAAAGCATCTAACACATTCTGCTTCTTATCTATAATCTGTTCCATCTCGTACTGTATTTTTTCTTCTGAATCCCCCTCATCGTTTTCGCAGTTGGAAATAGCATCCATGGCAATAGACACTACATTATTAATAATCCATTTCTTATCCATCTGGATAGTACTTAAAGACTGCTTCAGAATATCCATGGCAAGTTCATCTCGAATCTGTCTGCCAATATCACACCCGACCTCATTTCCCTGAGAATCCTGGTGCACTCGCCCTTCATTTGCAGCCGTGATGCACCCCCAACGCTTGTAGGTGGAACCATCCTTACGTTTACGTTGTCGGGACACAAAACTGGCACCGCATTCACCACATTTAATCTTGCCAGAGAAAACATAACGGTTAGAATGTCCTTTCCCATAATTGCCATTAAGATTGCGCTTCGCCAGTTCATCCTGTACCAAATTCCAAAGGTCACGGTCAATAATCGGTTCGTGGTGATTTTCGATAATAATTAAATCCTCTTCTCCGTGATTATATTTCTTGGCATGAGTGAGATAATCCGGTGTGATTGTTTTCTTCTGCACCAAATCGCCCACATATTTTTCATTCTTTAGAATTTTTATGATGTGGGTATTACTCCATTTTGCATTGCCCGTATAACTTTTATAACCAGCCTCACGAAGTTCTCTTGCGATTACCGAAGTTCCTTTTTTCTCATTTCCATATTTGTGAAAGATAAGTTTCACGATTTCCGCACCTTCTGGATTGATAGTCATCTTTCCATCTTTCACATCGTACCCAAGCATGGAACGACCAAAAACAACTCCCTGTTCCATACGGCGAGCCTGCCCCCATTTCACACGGGCAGAAGTTTTACGGCTTTCCTCCTGTGCGAGCGAACCCATGATGGAAAGCTTTAGTTCAGCATCTGCATCAGATGTTGCAATCCCATCATTTAAGAAAATCACATAGACACCTAACGCCTTTAGTTCACGGGTATAGGAAATCGTATCTAAAATATTTCTGGAAAAACGGCTAACTTCTTTAGTAATAATAATATTGAACTTACCCATATGTGCGTCGTTAATCATCTGATTGAATTTCACACGCTTCTTGGTAGAAGTACCTGTGATACCTTTGTCAGCATAAATCTCGTATAACTCCCAATCCGGCTGTCGGTCGATGTATTCCTTAAAATATCTCTGCTGAGATTCAAAGGAATTTGCCTGGTCGTCTTTGTCGGTAGATACACGACAATAACTTGCTACTTTAATCATTTGCATCACCTCCGGTTACAGTATTGCATGAAAGTTTCTTTTTGACGAATCTACGAAGTTGTTCTTTTAATGTTGCTTCCGCATATCGATACTGCATTTCATTTAAAGTCCCCAGTTCTTTAAGAGCCAGCAACACGGCTTTCTGATATTCAAACAGAAATTCACTATCCGAATCCCAGATGATTTCTCGGTTGTTTTCGATTCTCTGTAAAACAGCCTTGTCTTCCATGTTGCTGACCTCCTTCCTATTTGCAATCGTTCAGAGCTGAGCAAATTTATCAACACATACGTGGAATACTGGTATTCCAAAGCATGTTGTTGTATAAATTTATTTGGCGGATACGCCACACTGAGAAAATGCTATGCATTTTCGAGACCGGCTCTGAATGATTGCTCTTATTTCAAATCTATTCGCCAAGCTTGGGCACTTTGTATCATTTACCCGTTAACTGCTTATACAATTTCAGATTTTCTTTCGCCTTTGTCAAACGAAGACTTTCTCCATCAAAGCATACGGGAATGCACATCTCCAAAATCCTGTCAAAGATTCGTTTCTCTGTAATATCACAAGGGTCTTTTAATTCCTGCAGACTAAGATTAGTTGTGATAATCGTCGGTTTCTTTGCAAGATATCTGCCGTCAATGATTCCGAAAATCTGCTCTCTGGCATAATCGGTACGACGTTCCATCCCGAAATCATCCAGAATTAATAAGTCACAGGTGCAAAAGCTTT
>JAFXGR010000133.1 GCA_017520155.1 Lachnospiraceae bacterium | reverse complement strand
TACCAATTTTTTATCTTTATCCACAAAAACAATTTCTTTTTCTGCTTCCTGTAACAATCTTGCGATAAATCCTCTTCCTGTTTTTCCTGCTCCGATTACGATTATCTTACTCATGAATCCATCCCCATGTCTTTAAAACTTCTATTTTTTCTTTTATCATCATTGCTAATTCTCCCTGGCTGTCAAGTTTACATACTTTTTCCAAAACCTCATCAATACCTTCTTCGCATCTCATACGAACCAGTTCGTTTGCAAATTCATCCTGCGGACTTTCATAATAAATCGCTGCCGCTATGGCAATACATAAATTTTCCGGTTGAATGCCATATTCCAAAACCAGTCTCGCAGAGCCTACCAGTCTGTCATCCGGCCCTAATTTTCTAAGCGGATCTCTGGCATTTCTTTCAATAAAATCTACAATTGTGTAATCTTGTAATTTCCTTTTAGAAGTTAAGGTAAATGCCAACTGTTCTTCTAATGGGAAATTATGCTTTTTGGAAAGTGCCTGCGCTGTTTCCATGTAAACCCCATCCAATATCTTTAAAATTCTTTCATCATGGGCTGCATCTGCAATTTTTTCAAATCCCAGTAATGCCCCCACAAAAGAAGTGGTTCCGTTGGCTGCATTATAAGTATAAAACTTTCTTTCCAAAAAACCGGTAAATTCTTCAATCAGTCTCAATTGTGGTAATGCCGGCATAGGACCTGCCAGACGGGAAGCGTCAATCGGCAATTCCCAAAAATCCTGTACATTTACAATCAAAGGATCCTGTTTTAACAATTCTGCATCCGCTTCAATTCCGGAACGCATGATAACTGCTTCCGTAAATCCTGTTTTTTCCTCAAAAAATCCTTTGGCTTCTTCAGAAATTATTTCTTCGACCCCTGCCCGCAGAATATTAGCAGGCTGTTTCCAGTTTTCACAGGTTACTATATTAAGATATCCGCCTGCCTTCGCCTTTTTTTCAATTCCTTTTGCCAATAAAGGAACCAGTTCTCCCAGATTTTTACCTCCTACGGAAGTAAACACAACACTTGCTTGTGCAATTACTTCTGCAATTTTTTCTGCTTCCGAAAAATGAATTGCCTTTACCCCTTTGACAATACAGTTTTTTTCTTTGTTTCCTAAAATATTAACCGTGTACTGTCCCCGTTCATTAATCAAATCTACTAACCCTTCCGCTTTTTCCACAAAGGTAAAGGGGATTTCACTTAAATATAACAAATGTCCAATGAAGCCTCTTGCAATCTTGCCTGCTCCTAAAATTACACATTTCATTATTTTTCTCCATTCTGTTATTCTATGATAACTTAAAATTTATCTCTTTTCATAGTTTTAAATCCTGACTGCTAAAATACACCGCATATGCTCTGTAAGCATATACAACTTTAGAATATATTTTTGAAATTTCTATAATTCCTTCCATTTTTCATATAAGGGCAAGATTCTCAGATAAAACTCTTTATAAATCCCATACCTTTTTGCAAACCATTCCTGATATTTTCCTACAGGAATTACCGTTTGGGAAATTTTTACCCATTCTTCTGCTGCTTTGGTATACTCCTTATACCATCCTAAACCAACTGCCGCCGTCATGCAGGCTCCTAAAGCAGAAACATCACTTTCTTTTACTATATTAATGGGGACTCCAAAAATTTCTGCCTTTAATTTATTCAGACATTCTATCGTTGCCGCACCGCCGGAAACCGTAATTTCTTCTATCCCCGGGCTTCCCATAGTTTCATATATATGGTACAGACTAAATACTACACCTTCCATCACGGCATAGGTCATCAGTTCTAAAGATGTATTTTCTTCAATTCCCAAAAAAGCTCCTCTGGCATCTGCATTCCATATTGGTGCCCGTTCTCCCTTCACGTATGGAAGAAAAACCGGCGGCTTCTCTTTTATTATTTTTTCCATATAAAATACAGGGTTTGTCTGCAAGCTTAATCCATATTTAATAGACGGTCCACTGGAGGCTGTTACTCCATAATGTACTATATG
>JAFXGR010000132.1 GCA_017520155.1 Lachnospiraceae bacterium | reverse complement strand
TGATTGATATCCTGTGGCACCACCTACCCGGACACCACCTACGTTTCCTCCTGTATTTCCAAAGGAGGTTTTTCCCATGGTTCCAATCCAGTGTGAACCACCGTTATGCTCGCTGTCCTGATCTCTCAGACGCTGCTTAAACTTCTCCTCCACCTCATCCTTATCCACCTTGGTATCCTCCAGCTTATTCAGCCATTGCTTATCCATCTCATTTAACAGTTCATTCATTTCAGGCTTGTCCAGCCATTTCAGCATATTTTTGCTTACTTCTGTTTCCATGGATGCAGCTTTAAAAACGGCTTCAAATACTATATCGAATTTATCATAGTCAGTTTCACTTTTTACCAGAATCATTCTTGCCAAATAGTAAAACTCTGTAAGGCTGCTGTTACAAAGTCCTCTCTCCAAAGCATCCTGCAAATTTAACCATTCACTTAAAGTAACCTTTAAGCCGGCCTCCTTTAAGCCATAAAAAAAATTAATAAACATATCAGTTCCTTTCTAGTAGCTGGTACGTTTTGCGATTTCCATGTCCTCATCTTTTTTCACTACCACTCCGATAAAGGGCAGTTCTTTTTTTATTTTTTCTGCAGGTATTCCCCCAATCTGCAGGGCATTGACCCAATCAATCAATTCTGAAGTGCTAGGTTTTTTGCGAATATCTCTGATTCCTCTGATATCATAAAAAACATCCATAGCATTTTTTAACAGGGCATCATCCACATTGGGGAAATGTACCCTTACAATTTCTTCCATTAACTCTCTGTCCGGAAAATCAATGTAATGAAAAATACAACGTCTTAGGAAGGCGTCCGGTAATTCTTTCTCTGCATTAGAGGTAATAATTACAATGGGACGCTGTTTTGCTTTAACCGTCTTTTTTGTTTCCGGAATATAAAATTCCATCTGATCTAATTCCCATAACAAGTCATTGGGAAACTCCAAATCCGCCTTATCTATTTCATCAATCAGAAGAATTACCTGTTCTTCACTATCAAAGGCCTCTCCCAATTTTCCCAGCTTAATATAACTGTCAATATCATTTACATCATTTTCACCAAACTGACCGTCATAAAGGCGCTGGATAGTATCATATACATATAATCCGTCCTGAGCCTTTGTGGTGGACTTAATATTCCAAATAATCAATTTTTTATTTAATGCCTTAGCCACAGCCTCTGCCAACATTGTTTTACCCGTTCCCGGTTCACCTTTAATTAAAAGAGGTTTCTGTAAAGCCATGGACACATTTACTGCAGACAACAGCTGCTGACTTGCCACATATTCCTGAGTCCCCTTAAATTCCTGTGTATTCATCTTTTTTCTCCTTATTTCACCAAGCCAACCCTTGGTATTCATCCTTTTTATCTCTCAGCATCAAATCCATTACTGCCTCTGCTGCCGGCTTGTTTTCAAATAATACTTTATTAACCTGCTCTATAATGGGCAGAGAAACCTTATATTTTTCTGATAATCCCATGGCTGCTTTGGCAGAATATACTCCTTCTACCACCATCTTTACCTCTTCCATAGCCTCTTCCATGGATTTTCCCTGTCCAATCAATACTCCTGCCTTTCGATTTCTGGAATGTACACTGGCACAAGTTACAATTAAATCTCCTATTCCTGATAAGCCGCTGAAGGTTTCCGCCTTTCCTCCCATGGCAATTCCCAATCATGTAATTTCTGCAATTCCTCTTGTAATTAAGGCTGCCTTTGTATTATCTCCATAGCCCAGACCGTCTGCAATTCCTGCTGCCAAAGCAACCACATTTTTTAGAGCCGCTCCCAGCTCTATTCCACAAATATCAGGACTGATATAAACACGAAATACATCACTCATAAAAATATTTTGGATAAATTCAGCCATTCTTTTTTCTTTTGCCCCAATAACAATGGTTGTAGGGATTCCTCTTCCCACCTCTTCGGCATGAGAAGGGCCTGACAGCACTACTACCTGGGCAGTAGGAATTTCCTGAGAAATTACTTCAGACATGGTAAGCAGACTTTCTTCTTCAATTCCCTTAGCCACATTAACAATAATCTGATTTTCCCTTACCATAGGAGAAAGAGCCTTCGCCGTACTGCGTACAAAGGGTGAAGGTACAGCCAAAACCAAAAGATCCTTATCCTCTACTGCCTTACGTAAATCTGTAGTAAACTTCATCTCCCGGGGAAGGATTACTCCCGGTAATTTTGTCTTATGCTCATGATTTACCTGAAGCATTTTGATTTCCTCTTCCAAAATACTCCATACGGTGATTTCATGACCGTTTTTAAAAAGAAGCTTTGCCAAGGCAATCCCCCAGCTTCCTGCACCAATTACACTAATGTTTGCCATAGTCCCTCCTTTTAGAACATAAACTGTCTATTTGTACTACCTGCTATTTCATCTGATTTTTCTTAAACAGATAAGTTTTTCTTTCTTCCTTTTTCCACAGCCTTACTATATTTTCCCGATGTTTCCAATAGGCCATAAGCAGCAACAGGAAGGTAAGAATATACATCTCTGTTAATACCACCTGTTCCACTGATCCAAACACTCCATTCTGGCCCATGTAAATTAATTGTACGAGAAAAACTGCATATACCGTAAGAGATCCTAAGGAAACATAATGGGTAAGATTAAATACCAAAAGAAAAACTGCCACTCCCGTTACTGCCAAAACAGGATGAAAAGAAAATAACAAACCTGCTGTAGCTGCAATTCCCTTTCCTCCTTTAAACTGCATATAAAACGGGTAGTTATGGCCTAAAATAGAGCCTGCTGCAGTATACATTACCAATAAATATTCCCATCCATTTCCATGGGGAACTACCCATACTCTCACCAGGGCAATGGCCAACACGGTTTTTAAAATATCCCCCACCAATACAATAAATCCTGCCTTGGTTCCCAGTACTCTTAATGTATTGGTGGTACCGGCATTGCCGCTTCCCATGGTACGGATATCAATTCCCTTTAGTTTTCCATAAAAATAGGCCGTCTGAAACAATCCGAAACAGTATCCTATGAGCAAACAAACCAAACGACTCATTTTATGAATTTTCCTTTCTTTCCCGAATAATAAATTTCAAAGAAGTTCCCTGAAAACCGAAGGCATTACGAATCTGGTTTTCAATATACCTTGTATAGGAAAAATGCATTAATTCTTTATCATTGACAAAAATTACAAAGGTTGGAGGTTTTACTCCCACCTGGGTAATATAATAGAGACGAAGTCTCTTTCCTTTGTCTGAAGGCGGCTGCTGCATTGCCACTGCTTCCGTCATAATTTCATTTAAAACTCCCGTTCCCACTCTCATGGCACAATTTTCAATTACCGTATCAATAGTAGTAAAGAGTTTTGGCAGTCGCTGTCCCGTAAGGGCAGAAATATATACCATCTGCGCGTACTGCATAAAGGAAAGTGTATTTTCTATCTTTTTGTTAAATTCATAAATGGTTTTATCATTTTTCTCAATGGCATCCCACTTATTCACCGCAATAATCATTCCCTTACCCCGGTCATGAGCAATTCCCGCAATCTTGGCATCCTGTTCTGTAACACCTTCCGTAGCATCAATGACTAAAACCACCACATCTGCCCGTTCCACTGCGCTAACGGTTCGGATTATCATATAATGTTCAAGATCCTCTTTTACCTTATTTTTTCTTCGCAGTCCTGCGGTATCAATAAATACATATTCTTTGCCGTCATGAACAACGGGAGTATCAATAGCGTCTCTGGTGGTTCCTGCAATATCGGAAACAATGAGACGATTTTCTCCAAGAAGTTTATTAATTAAAGAAGATTTTCCTACATTAGGCTTTCCAATAATGGCAATCCTTGGTCTGTCATCTTCTTCTGCCTCCATGTCTTCCTTAGGAAAATGAGAAACTACAATATCCAGCATATCTCCGATTCCCAAACGGTTGGCAGCAGAAATAGGGATTGGCTCTCCCATTCCCAAATTATAAAACTCGTACACATCGGTCATATATTTATCATAGCTGTCTACCTTGTTAACTACCAGTACTACCGGCTTTTTGGATCTGCGAAGCATATCTGCAACCTTACTGTCTGCATCCACCAAGCCCTGTCTCACATCTACCAAAAACAAAATAACATCAGCAGTATCCATGGCAATCTGTGCCTGATTTCTCATCTGAGACAAAATAATGTCTTTACTGTCCGGTTCAATTCCTCCTGTATCAATTAAGGTAAAGGAGTTATCCAGCCATTGAATATCTGCATAAATTCTGTCCCTTGTTATTCCCGGTGTATCTTTTACAATTGCAATCTTTTCTCCTGCCAATGCATTGAAAAGAGTGGATTTTCCTACATTGGGACGTCCTACCACCGCTACAATGGGTTTTCCTTTTCTTCCTGCCATTTTCTCCTTCTTCTTCCTTTCTGTAACAATTTCAAAATCATACAATTTTATCCCTGTTTTATTTTCTTAAAATCACCTTAATAAAGTCATATCCGCTTGATTTTACAATATCTATAGGCACTTGTAAAGATTTTTTCAAATCATCCAGAGTATAATCATCCAATAAAACCTCTGTGCCGCTTCTTAATAAATTCTGGGGAAGAAGCAAACGTTCTCCCAGGGGAAGTTCTTTTCCCTGGGTCATAATGTCAATTCCCGTAAGCAAACCGCTTACCGTAATCCGCTCACCGAAGAAATCATTGCGAATAGCATGAACATGAATCTTAAGTCCTTCCACCTCTTCCATTAATTGATCTGCCAGCCCTTTAATTATGGGATAGGCAAGACGGCCTGTCATCACAGAAAGTTCTTCTTGATGAACCAATTTTTCCCCCTTGGCCTCCCTTTTAATTTCTTCCAAGGCACTGAAAAACTCATTGCCAAAAAGTCTTAACATCCCTACTCCGTTTTCCAGCTGAAGATAACCGTCGTAATTCTCCTCCTGGGGAAGCTCCTGGTCTGCCATAAGGTACCATTCGTCACTGGCATGGATGAAATGAAGATCATATTCCTCCACTGCCTTTTTCTGCCAACGGTGAATCATCTCCAAGACTTCCTTGGCATCTTCCTTATTAAAGGGCTCTAAGGGATAAAGTCCCTCTCTGTGCTTTGACAACCCTACCGGTACCACAGACACGCTTTGTAAAAGGGGTAAAAAAGTATATAAATCACTAATACTTCTTTCCAGCTCTTCTTTATCATTTATTCCCTTGCACAGTACAATCTGTCCATTCATTACAATCCCCGCATCATAAAATCGTTTTACCTTTTCCATAATTTCTCCCGCAAAACGATTATGAAGCATCTTTCTTCTTACCTCCGGGTTAGTTGCCTGAAAAGAAATATTAATGGGAGATAATCGATACTTAATCATACGATCAATATCATGGTCTGACATATTAGTCAGGGTAATATAATTTCCCTGTAAAAAGGAAAGCCTGGAGTCATCGTCCTTAAAATACAAGGTATCACGCATACCCTTTGGCATCTGATCAATAAAACAAAAAATACATTTATTGGTGCAGGAACGATACTGATCCATCAGGCCGTTTTCAAAAATAATGCCTAGATCCTCATCTTCCTCCTTCTCAATCTCCAAAAGCCACTGCTCTCCGCTTGGTTTTTCGATTAACACCTCAATATACTCATCTTCACTATGATATTGATAGTCAAAAATATCTTCTATGGGATGATCGTTAATGGCAATAAGACAATCTCCTTTTTCAATCCCCAGCTCCATGGCAATACTGCCATCCTTTACCTCCTCTACTCTATGTTTGTTCTGTTTATTTTTATTCATTTCTAACATTGATTACTTTCTTCCTTTCGTATACTGTCTATTTCCGGGTTGTGATTATCATAAACTTAAAAAAGTCTGTTTTTTCTTTCTTCTATAGTGTACCCGATTTTTTTCTTTCTGTCATCTTAATCTTGACACTCCTGTGCAAGAGACTTATAGTAGAGATGACAAATATTGACTAGTTTATGTGGAGGTTGTAATGCCAAATTTAAATTCTTTGGAGAAAGCCTTACCGGTTGCTCCCCTTAAAATTGTAGTAATGGACTCTGCCAAAACTATGGGTGAAGAAATCAACAAGTATTTGGTGGAATTTAGAAAAAGTATTAACAATAATGTCAGTAAAGACGGAGGAATTCAAGGATATATTGAAGATTCCTATACTGTGGAACATGCCTGCCCCCGTTTTGGTACCGGAGAAGGTAAAGGAGTATTTAAAGAATCTGTACGTGGTAAGGATCTTTTCATCCTTGTAGATATTTGTAATCATAGTCTTACGTATACCATCAACGGACATCTGAATCATATGTCACCGGATGATCACTATCAGGATTTAAAGCGTATTATTGCTGCTGCTACAGGAAAGGCACACAGAATTAACGTAATTATGCCCTTCTTATATGAGGGAAGACAGCATAAACGTTCTGCCAGAGAATCCTTAGACTGTGCGTTTATGCTGGAAGAGCTTTACAGCATGGGGATTGACAATTTTATTACCTTTGATGCCCATGATCCCAGAGTATGTAATGCCATTCCTTTAAAGGGTTTTGATAATTATATCACTCCCTATAATTTTATTCGTGCTCTTTTGGAACAGGAACGTGATTTAATCATTGACAAGGAACATCTTGTGGTGATCAGTCCCGATGAGGGCGCCCTAAATCGTACCGTATATTTTGCCAATGTATTGGGTGTTAATACCGGTATGTTCTATAAGCGTCGTGACTATACCACAATTGTTAACGGTAAAAATCCCATTGTTGCCCATGAATTTTTAGGTGACAGTCTGGATGGCAAGGATGTGATTATTCTGGATGATATGATTTCCTCCGGTGAAAGTATGATCGATACCGCAAAACAGCTGAAAGAAATGAACGCTCGTCGTGTTTTCATTTGCTGTACTTTCGGACTTTTTACCAATGGCTTAGCTTCCTTTGATGAAGCTTATGAAAAGGGATATTTTGAAAAGGTTGTAACAACCAATTTAAATTATCTTCCTCCCGAAATCTATGAACGTCCCTACTATGTACAAGCTAATATGAGCAAATTTATTGCTTCTATTATTGATTTTATGAATCATGATCTTTCCATGGAAAATGTCCATACTCCGACAGAAAAGATTCATCAGGCATTAAAAGAATATAATGAACGTATTTTTGGTGAGAACAATAAAAAATAATAAAAAGGGGAAGAAAACTTTATCTTGTTTTCTCCCCTTTTTATTTTCTTATTCTCTTATTCTCTTTAGTTTATCCTGTTACTCCATAAGAACAGACTCAAAAGAAATGGATGCCTTAAACAAATCTCCGTCTACTTCAATTTTAAATTCTCCACCCATAGCTTCAATAAGATTTTTGGCAATGGATAATCCCAATCCGCTTCCTTCTGTTTTTCGAGAAAGGTCTCCTCTCATAAATCTCTCCATTAACTCCTCAGCCCCTACTTCCAATAAGTTCTCAGAAATATTTTTAATAAAGAAATGATTTCTCCATTTCCCCTCCTCCTCCACAGAATCCATCTCTACATAAATTCTTGTTCCTGAAAGGGAATATTTGCAGGCATTGGTTATCAGATTTTCCATCACTCTCCACAGCTGACTGCTGTCTGCTTCAATAAACATGGCCTCTTTGGGATCTTTAAAGACCAGCTGAAGCTGTTTTTCCTTTAATCTTTCATCAAATTCTCCCAAGGCCTGCTTTACTAACTGAACAAAATCAAGGGTATCAAACTGAAGAGAAATATTTCCCGAGGAAATTTTAGAAGCTTCAACCAAATCATCAATCAGTTGTTTCAGTCTCTGACTTTTATTATCCAAAATATCCAAATATCCTAAAATACGTTCTTCTTTGATATTTTCTCTTTTTAACAGATCCACATAAGTAATAATGGAGGTTAAGGGAGTTTTTATATCATGAGATACATTGGTGATCAGATCTGTTTTCATCTTTTCATCCTTCATGCTGCTTTCCACCGCAAGCCGTATGCCTGAACCTATTCCGTTTACTGCAACTGCCAAATCATAAAGCTCTCCCTTTAATTTAGAAGTATCAATTCGATGTTTTGAATCTCCTTCTCTGATTCTTTGAATTCCTTCCACAATATCAGAAAGCTGCTTTTTTTGATTGTAATAAAAAATTCCCAACAGCATATCTAAGAGAAAAGCCCCTACAACGCCTCCTATTCCCAATAAAACAAGAATCAGATTGATCATAAGAAACACAAGATAGGGTATCCAGGTTCTGGAAACAAGTCCCCCATTTTCATAAGTTTTTACGGCAAACTCCTTTCCCTTTTTTGCCATAAGATAAAAAAGTGTTGTTTTAAAAAAGCAACCTGCTTTTTTTCTTCGTACCATGGACAGATACCATCTGCTACCTATCTCATTCCCTAAAAAAGCAGTAATTCCCACTAAAACAGGCACCACTGCGGCACTAAGATTTCCCTTTTGATAACTATACAGCAGCAAACCAATGAAAACAAAAAGACCTCCCTCTGCCATCATTACCAATATGGTCCATGTCTCTACAGGAAACCTGTCTGATTTCTTAGTTATATAAATCAAACGATCTTCTTCCCATGCTCTTCCTTCTGTTTTTGTTAAAATGATTACACAAAGAATAATCACCAAAACAGAGATGATTATGGTAATTAATAAAATATGTTGATAGGGTTTATATTCCTCCAACTGTATTTTGACTTTTTGGAAGCTGTCCTCTGCATTGTAATGATCATCCATCCAAAACCATACTTTTGCAGAGTCAGTAAAAATTTCCTTTTGCTCTCTTAACAGATTTCTCATTTGCTTTGCCGAAATATCTGTATTGGTATTAATCTGTACCTTATCAGGATCAAAATATAGGAAGGTTTTACTCATACTTCTGATTTCTGAAGTAATCTCCTGGGGAGTCTTTCTTTCTGTATCTAGGGTACTGTTTGTATAATAGATTTCTTCCTGGCCATTGGGGATTTTAAGACAATAATTTACATTTGTCTTTCCTTCAGCGCACTCTTCCTTCAAGGCAATATATTTTGTATAGTCACTGCACAGCTCACCGGAAAGGGCTATCAATACCTCTTTAAGCATTTCATACTCTTCAATAGATGAAGCATATTCCAGTAAATCCTTTCCCTGTATACTGTAATATCTTGGTTTTATTACCTCCATGGCATAGCGCCCCTCCTGGGGTGTTTCCTGTGCCAGCTTATTTCTGTTGTCTTCCAGACTACCTTCGTATTTTTTTAGTGTACTGTTTTCCTCATTCTCTTCTCCCTCACTTTCCCCTTTTACTATTGTCTCAAGATCCTGCCATGTTCCTGTATAGGTAATATATTCAAACCCATAGTTTCCCCAGGCAATTAAATCATCCAGATAATATGGTACGGTAAGTTTTTTACTGCTTTCTTCCTGAATTTTTTCTCCCAAATCTATTACCTTTGTACCGTCATATTCACCTTTTGTTTCTAAAACATGGCTAATGGCTGCATATTCTGTAATTTGCTCCATTTTCCCCAAAAGGAGCGTATGAAAGATTTCTCTTTCTTCAAAGGACTGTTCCTTTTCAAAGGGCAATACCGCATAATGATAAGTGGTTCCGTAGGAAGTTACGATTTTGAAAAAAGAATTCATAAAAACAAGGGTAATGCAGGCAGACAGCACTACCATAAGTAATCTTTCCAAAAAATAAATTCCTTCTCTGATTTTTGGATTTAAAGGTTTCTTAATCTTCTCTTTCTTCATCACTTTTTCTCATCCCCTGTTTACTGCTTCTCAATTTTGTAGCCGATTCCCCAAACTACCTTCAAATATTTTGGGTTTTTGGGGTTAATTTCAATCTTTTCTCTGATATGACGAATATGTACTGCCACTGTATTATCTGCTCCAATAGCTTCCTCTTCCCAGATTTTTTCATAAATCTGCTCTATGGAAAATACCTTTCCCTGATTTTTCACCAAAAAACACAGAATATTATATTCAATTGGTGTCAGCTTAATCGCCTCACCCTCCACCGTGACTTCTTTGGTATCATCGTTGATTACCAGTCCTCCTGCTCGGTAGATGGCCTGATTTTCTGCTGCAATATTCCCAAGCTTAGTATATCTTCTAAGATGTGATTTTACTCTGGCTACCAGCTCTAAGGGATTAAACGGCTTAGTAATATAATCATCTGCCCCAATATTTAACCCCAGAATTTTATCAGCATCCTGGGATTTTGCCGAAAGAAAAATAATAGGGATACTGCTGCTTTCTCTAATCTTCATTGCCGTACGAATCCCATCCAGTCCGGGCATCATAATATCCATAATCAAAAGGTGGATATCCTGCTTTTTTAATTGGTCCAGGGCCTCCTGCCCATGATATGCCTTAAAAACCTGAAATCCCTCCTGTATAAGATAAATCTCTATGGCATCTACAATTTCCTTCTCATCATCACAGATTAAGATATTGCTCATACTTTAACTCCCCTTTCTTTTTTCTTCTTCTACAGCTTACTCCAATTTATTTAAGAGAACATAATGACAATTATTAAGATTTTTTTAATAGTTACCAATTTCCTCTATATTCAAAGGCATTTTTATACCACTGAATATGAGTATCACAAATACAGACCACATCATAGCGTACCTGTTTATTGGTGGGAAAATACCAAAGATAATGCCTGGACACTGTACTGATTTTTCTTTTTTTCCCTTCAGATACTGCCAAATAAGGAGCTCCGTACCCATTATTTTTTCGATATTTTACTTCAAAAAAAATAAGGTGGGAAGCATCCTCTCCAATGAGGTCCACTTCCCCCTGCCTTATTCTGTAATTTCTCTTTATAATATGAATTCCATAGTTTTCTAAATAAGAAGCTGCAATTTCCTCATAAGCAGCCCCCCTCTTTCGTTTATTCATCCGGGTTCCTTTCCGCTTCTCTCCAAAAAGTCCCCTAATTTTTAAATCCTTTTCCTTTGATTTTATCCATGGCATCCACAAAAACAAGAATTTCTGCTACCACTTCATATAGCTCAGGCGGAATCATTTCTCCAATATCAAGACGAGATAAGGTGTTTGCCAGCTTATCGTCCTGATGAACGGGAATTTTTGCTTCCTTTGCCCTTTCAATAATTCGCTCTGCCAATGCTCCTTTTCCCGAGGCAATGACACGAGGTGCATCTTCATTAGGATCATACTCAAGAGCAATAGCCTGTTTTCTTTTTTCTGTTTTCTTTTCCATTTTTCCCCCGTAGTTTAAGCTCTCATATCAAAGGCCTGAGTGGAAAGAAGCATCTGTCCTTCCTTCGCCCCAATTTTTGCCACTATAGATTCCTTAGTTTCTTCTTCCTGTCTAAGCTTTGCTGCAACACTGCAATCATATCCCCGTTTTTTAAGTCTTGAGGTTAAAACCTCCATATGGTTTTCCAGGAAATCTAAATCCTCTTCCTTCTGAAGATAAAACTGAGTAGAAACTTTTTGGTTTTCCAAAGCAACATGTACATCCAAAGGACCCAAATATTCCATATCCAAATGTAATAATGCAGTTACACGCCCTTCTTTTTCCTGAAGAGAACGTTTATTGGTAAATACATAAAGTTCTCCTGAGCCATTTTGATTCATCATTTTTAAGGGAATCTGGACGTAAGTATGTATCTGATTCAGCTGATTCATAAAATCCACTGAAGAGGATGCCGTATGAACTGCTTTGGCAGCTGCTGCCTGGGAGGATACCTGTTTATCCACCACTTCTTCCAGCTGCTTTAGCTGTCTGTCCAGATTTTCATACAGCTTATTCAGCTTATCTTTTTCTCCCACTTCCTCCGGACGAAGGAGCCATTGGTCCTTTACTTCTCTTTCCCAAATCTTTTCAAACAGACGTAACAATTTAGAAGGCTCTTTTCCTTCTTTCATCAGCAGCGATAATTCTTCCAAAGAATCTGCCTTTCCTAAAGCCGGATTTACTCCCTTACTTTCCTCACTGTTTTCTACTGCCCCTTCTTTACCCGGGACTACTTTCGTCTGTAAACTCTCTCTTTTTTCTCCTTCTAAAAACTTATTCTGCCCATCTTCCATAAGCATCTGCTGCTTAAGTCCTTCTTCTGCTTTTACCTCTTCCCCGGTTAATACTTCCAAAAAAGGAGTGCGGTTTTCTCCAAAAACAGATGTTTCTGCCGATTGTCCTTCTTTTGGATGGAAGATTTGATGAATCTTTTGAAGAAGGTTTTCTGCCTCTGTAAGCTTCCCTTCCTGTATCCAGGAAGATAACTGGGAAGACAGCGCTTTTCCCATATCCTGAAAACTGTTGGTTAACAGATGGTTATTGTTTTTATAGAGAGAAAATTGTTCCAGATTATCTTTACTAACCGCCATTCCCAGCTGCTTTAAGGAAATAATATCCCCCACCGGTGATTCTTTATGGGAAAGAACCTCCCGATACATTTCTAATAAGGACTGCTTTCCCACAGGCATTCCCTTTTCCATCATCAGCTGTACCATTTCCGTTGTTCTTTCATTTACCGTAATTCCTGCCATATCCAGCGCCTTCAGCACATTGGGATCGGTGGATACATTGGTAAACAGAGGCATAAGCGAAAGACTGCCTCCCTGATTTGACTTTACCTGAAAAGTCATATTTGTTCCCGGTGTTAAATTCAATGCTCCCGACAAACGGGCGTCGATAATTACTTCTTTTAAGATTTCCAGCTGTACCTGTTCTCCCTTCACTGAGAGGATCTCCCCCTGTAAAGTCTGTCCTGCCTGCAAGGCACGAATTGCTCGTAAAATCTGCTGATTTGCAGGAGTTGCCGAAGCAGAGGAAGGAGAAACTGCTGTTTCCTGATTTGAGGTGATTCTGTTTCCTCTTTGTAAAAAGGATTGTAATAAATCAATCGCCATACCACTCTACCATTTCTAAATATTTTTGATAAAGCTTCTCCTGTGAATAGGGGTAGGTCCATATTTCTTCAACGCCTGAATATGACACTGAGCACCATATCCTTTATTGGAGGCAAAGCCGTAGCCCGGATAAACTTTATCATACTCTACCATAAGCCGATCTCTTGTTACCTTAGCAATGATGCTGGCTGCTCCAATGGAAATACTCTTTGCATCCCCTTTAATTATGGGAACCTGAGGATAAGGAATCCCCGGAATAGTTACCGCATCATTTAACAATATATCGGGCAAAATACTTAAATTACTGATAGCCTGAATCATAGCTTCGTAGGTTGCCTGTAAGATATTAATCTCATCAATTCTTTTCTCTGAAACAAGTCCTGTTCCCACCGCAAGAGCCTTGTTCATTATTTCCTCATAGAGCTCTTCTCTTTTTTTCTCCGACAATTTTTTGGAGTCGTTAATATATAAAATATCACAGTCTTTGGGAAGAATTACTGCTGCTGCCACTACAGGACCTGCCAGAGGACCTCTTCCCACCTCATCTATTCCGCAAATATGAGAATAAGAAGCATATTCCCTCTCATATTTCCATAACTCCTGGGTTCTTTGTCTCTCTTTTTGCAGCTGTTCAAGTTTCTTTTTGGCCTTTTCAACCTCTTTTTTTACTCCGGCTCTCTCATCTAAACTATACTGTTCTATTAAAGCAGGCAACTTGATTTCCTCTGCATGGTAAAATTTTTCTTTAATTACAGAAATCTTTTCTTCCATATTTTTTCTCACTTTACTGATGCTGTAATAATTCAAACTTATGAAGAGGCCAGATGCGAATAAATGCTTTACCAAGAATATCTCGTCGATGAATATTTCCTACACTGGCAGATCGGCTGTCTGTACTGTTATTTCGATTATCTCCCATAACAAAGTATTCATCCTCTGCCAAAACAATTTCTGAAGAGGCCTGTCCCGGATCCTGAATAACCTCTTTTCCGTAATACTCCTCTAAGACAGAATACTCTTCTTCCTTTGCCCCTTTTACCCAAATGGTTCCTTCTTGATCAATACGGAGGGATTCTCCCGGCATTCCGATGATACGCTTAATGTAATACGTATTTTTCTCATGCTGATAAGGAAATACAATAATATCAAAACGTTGAGGTTGACGGAAACGATAACTTAGCTTATCCACCAAAAGATTATCTCCATCCTGTAAAGTACTTTCCATAGAACTTCCTACCACCTCTGTTCTTTGCCCCACATATTGTACAAATAAATAGGTGATCAGCAATACTATTAATAAATACACACTGGTACTTAAAATTTCTTTTAAAATATTCTTCATCTCTTTTGCCCCTTTTTCCTTTATTTGGGAAGCTCTAAGGTCATTCTGCCCAGCTTACCTGCACGAAATTCATCCATCAAAATAGATGCTGCTTTATCATAATCTATTTCATTTCCTTTTTTATAGCAGCCTCTTACCTCGGCAATCTGACGTAAAATTTCTGCTTCTGTTTCACTGTCCTCGATCTGGAATCGCTGTGCAATACTGCCCGGATAAGAATTTTTCAAAAAGCCGATTAAATCCATAGCCAGCTCATCCTCCAATAAAATTTCATCATTAATAGAGCCGATAAAAGCCAGCTTCATTCCCACTTCCTGATCCTCAAATTTAGGCCAAAGAATTCCCGGTGTATCTAAAAGTTCTAACCCCTTTCCTAAACGGATCCATTGCTTTCCCTTGGTTACTCCCGGCTTATTTCCTGTTTTTGTACATGCCTTTCCTGCATAGGAATTAATAAAGGTAGACTTACCTACATTGGGAATTCCCACTACCATTGCTCTAATGGGACGATTTAAAATTCCTCTTTTTTTATCTCTTTCCCGTTTTTCTCTGCAGGCTTCATTTACGGCATTTTGTATAGCCTTCATTCCGCTTCCTGTTTTGGAATTTATTTCAATGACGGTAATATTCTGACTTTTAAAATATTCTATCCACTGCTTATTTGCTTTGGGATCTGCCAAATCAGACTTATTCAAAAGCACCATTCTGCCTTTGTTCGCCCCTAATTTATCAATATCAGGATTTCTGCTGCTGATAGGAATTCTGGCATCTACCAATTCAATCAATAAATCAATTAATTTAATGTCTTCCTGCATCATCCGTTTGGCCTTTGTCATATGGCCGGGATACCACTGATAATTCATATTCTCCTCACCTTCTATTCAATAAAGCCTATCAAAGAGGCCTCACTTCCAAACTGAAACCAGGCCTTTCCTTCAATCATGGCCTTTGTTACCGGTCCGATATTTCCGGACCTGCTGTCTTCACTATTATTGCAATTATCTCCCATTACAAAATACTCATCATTGCTAAGAATAAGCTTTGTTTCTGCAATTCCCGGATCCATAATTTTGTCATAGCCGTAATTTACCACCTCATCATTGACAAAAAGCTTTCCTTCCTTAATTTCTACAGAATCTCCCGGACCTGCAACTACACGCTTTACATAGGAATGAGTATTTTTATTTTCCCCCGGTCTGAATACAATAATATCCCCTTCCCTGGGGCCCGTTAGAAGATAGGAAAGTCTGCTTACCAGAATCTGTTCTCCCCCGTACAAGGTCCCTTCCATGGAAGCACCGATTACACTTGTCCTCATTCCAAAAAAATATACAATTACTACGGCAAAAAAAACAGGAATAACAAGATGAAGCAGCCAGCTTCCTGCTTCCTTTACAAGGTATCCGTTTTTATTTCTTCGCCTTCTGGTAAAGCTTAACCCTTTTCTTCTCATTTGGTACCTTCCCATCCATTTATCCTTCACTAAGTATAGCATGACCTTCTGAAAAAAGAAACAGGCTGTTACTAATCCGTAACAGCCCGCCATTCTAATGATTATCTCATTAATTCTTTTACTTTTGCACGTTTTCCAACTCTTCCTCTTAAGTAGTTAAGTTTAGCTCTTCTTACTTTACCTCTTCTAACTACTTCGATTTTTTCTACGTTGGGAGAGTGTAAAGGCCATGTTTTTTCTACTCCTACACCGTTAGATAATTTTCTTACAGTGAAGGTTTCACGGTTGCTTCCGCCCTGTCTTTTTAAAACAACACCTTCAAAAACCTGAATTCTTTCACGGTTACCTTCTTTGATCTTACCGTATACTCTAACGGTATCACCAACTGCAAATTCATCAACATTTGCTTTTAACTGTTCAGCTTCGATTTCCTTGATAATACTAATATTACTCATTGTAGAGCCTCCTTCATAAAATGGATGTTCTTAATACTTGCCTGTAACAGAGGACCATCTCGTTTTTGACAACATTCATATGTTACCACAATCTTCCCAATAATGCAAGCTTTTTTTTACTTTTTTAAACAAAAGTTCCGGATCACTATTCGCTTCTCAGCCACCATAATTGCTTCTCAGCCAAATACAACCCCAATTTCTTCTGCAAACACAATGAAGCTTCATTCTCACAATAAATCTGTGCAAAGGGTGTAAATCCCAGCTCCAGAAGACGGTTGATCATAAAGCTTTCCAAAGAAAGCC
>JAFXGR010000131.1 GCA_017520155.1 Lachnospiraceae bacterium | reverse complement strand
GTGCAGGATTGTCTCCTTCTTCTTTTGTATACGTTCCGGGGATAGTTACCGGAATTTCAATGAAGGAGTACTCTCCGTTATCTCTTACTGCTTTTACGGAAACTAATACTTGTGTATCTACAACCGGTTGGTAAATGGTTAATTCATCATCTACTAATTCATCGTAATCACTTCCGTTGTAAGTATAAGTTACCCCTTCTTTTTGGGGAAGATTTAAAACCAGATTCTTATCTCCTTTTTGCGGTGTTACTACACTTACCTCATCTGCCTCTGTCTGAGAATCAGGAATCTCTCCTGCATATACTTCCAATTCATAAATGGAAACTGTGGGCCATGTATCAGTGGAATTATCAGGATTCTGATTGGTAAAGCTGTTAATATAAAGACGGAGATAACGAGCCTGGTGTACCTTATCCAAGGTAATCACATCTGTCAAAGAAGAAGGATTTTGAGAGATCACCATTGCATCTGCCCAGTCTGCTTCTGCCGTTTCTTCGTTGTACATGGTATTGGCCAGCTGAATTCTATATTCTGTGGCCTTTCTATTTTCCCAGAAAATACGAATATTTTTAATATTTGTTGTCTCTTCCAAATCTACATAAATCCAGTGAGGAGCACCTGTGGTTGCACTTCCCCAACGGGATTCTCTGGCTTCCACATTACCGTCTACCGCCAGCTGGGCTCTTACTGATTCTGCTTCAATGGAGCTGGCCACAGCCTTCTTACCTAAAGCAAGATTTTCCATGGTATCCACAACCTCTTCCGGCTCTGTTACTTCCCCACCAGAGGATTGTTCACCACCGAAAATTTGCATTTCATAAATGGATATGGTTTTATAATCTACACCTTCCGGATCCGGATCTTGACTGGTAAAATCATTAATTAATAAACGCACATAGCGTGCCTTTTCCACCTGATCCAGTACAATGGTATCTTCTTTTGTTTTTGGTCTGTCTTCAAAGGACTTTACAGTATTCCATTGTGTATCTTCCACATTTTCAGCCAACTCAGTAGCTGTCTGAATCTCATAATTGGTTGCTTTTCTGTTTTCCCAAAAAATACGAACGGTTTTTACCTCCATTTCTTTTTCCAGGTCTAAATAAATCCAGTGGGGAGCATCTCCGTACTTACTTCCCCAACGGGAGCTTCTGTCTGTGGTATTTCCATCTGTGGCATTAGCGGCTGCTACTGTATCTGCTTCCTCTGAACTTGCCACGGCACTTTTCCCCTGAGCCACATTGACATTGGGATCCTGTACTTCTGCCGGCTCCTGAGGATCGGTAGTTTCCGGATTTTCCCCTTCCCCGGATTCATTACCTGTTACCTCTTCCTCCGGAAAGCTTCCCTTTACTTCAAATTCCCGTAAAGAAACACTGGGATAAGCCCCGCTTTTTAATGCTTCCACTGTCAGCTTTACATGCTGATAGCTTACACTTTTATCTAAATCAAAGGAATAATCCAAATCAAAGCCTTCTTCCGTTTTATCCTCTGACTGATAGATCAACTCATATCCGGCCCCATCATTAGAGCCTTCAATTTTAAATTTACCGATTTTTTGTGCCTCAACATTTTCTGCCATAATTCTAAAGCCGGTAATTTCAGCTTCCTTTCCCAAATCCACTGAAATCCACTGCTCAGCATTTGCTTCTGCTGACCATCTTGTTTCCGGATTCCCGTCTACTGCATTTTCTTTTACCAGATGGGCATATCCGTGATCTGCCGCTCCGGTAGTAATGGCTGCATTTTGAGCCAGATTAGTTATTACTGCTGCCTCTGTAGCCGTTACCGGAACAACTTGTCCCAACATATTTGCCGTACATAACAACATTGCCAGAACTTTTTTCCATTTTCCTTTTCGTCTTTGCATTACCTCTTTCTCCTCTTCTTTTTTGACTTCTGCCTGTGCAATAAGTCTTTCCTATATAAGACAAGGAGAAGAGAGAAAAAAGGCTCATCTTTTTTTCATTATTTTTAATTTTGTGAATAATATTCAAGTTTTTTTGTGCATATTGCACATAATATTTTTAATTTCAAAATATTGTACCAATATTTAAAGCTCCAAAATATCAAGTATTTTGGAGCTTGTTCTGACTGATTACTATTTTTCCTTTTTCTGCTCTACTTCCTGCTGCAGCTTAATAGCCATATTTTGCATTTGCTCTTTTTCCACTTTACAGATCTTTCTGTCATAAGTATAAAGTCCGTTTATTTCATCCTCCACATCACTTAGCTGTGTATAAATACAGCCGCACATCCCTTTTTTTACCGCAGGCAGTACCATAACCTGATATAACGTTAATATATCCTTTGTTAATTTTGAAGAATCATTACTTCCCCCATAGCCATAAACATTATATTTACTGTAATAATGTCCCTCCACAGCCATAGAGTATCCTCCGCATTCCGACAATAGCATGGGACGTTTTGCCGGTACCATCTCAATAGCTTTAAAATAAATATGCTCACTGTCAAAATCATTTTTTTCTCCTGCAAACCAACCGGAGGCAGAATCCACCAATCTTGTATCGTCTAAATCTTTCACATAATCATAAAGATAGTCACTTTCAAATTGTCCCCATCCTTCATTAAAAATAGTATAGGCAATGATGGAAGGATGATTGTAAAGCTGTTTGATGGTTTCTTTTGTATGACTTAGAAAGATTTCTTTTCGTTTTCCTTTTATCCCTGTTTTATCACTTCTTTTTTTAAAGCCCAGAGTAGGCAAAGCCGTATCTTTAACAAAACTGTATGGACCATTATTTACCATATCCTGCATGACTAGAATTCCCAATTTATCACAGGCAAAATAAAAATAATCCGGTTCTATCTTAATATGCTTTCTTAGGAGATTGATTCCCAGTTCCTTCATACGTAAAATATCTTTTTCATACTCTTCTTCTTTTGGCGGAAGGTATATTCCTTCAGGAAAATACCCCTGATCCAACACTCCATGAAGAAAAATGGGTTTTCCGTTTAAGCATACTCTCTGTACTCCCTCTTTTTCTTCAATCCCTATGGTTCTTAAACCAAAATAAGTTTCTACTCTATCCTCTCCTGCCTGAATAAAGGCTTTATATAAATAAGGGTTCTCAGGTGTCCACAGTCTGGGATTTTCTATGATTATTTGTCCCTGGTTTTCTTCAAATCTTTGAATTATCTTTTCTCCCTCTTCCGGAATAATTTCTACCTGAAAGCCCTGCATCTTTCCTTTCACTTCAACCCTGACTGAGCAAAGATCCGTAGTAATTTTCAACTCCTCAATATATTGTTCAGGCACAGCTTCCAGCCATACACTTTTCCAAATTCCGGAAACAGGAGTGTACCACATCCCCCCACGTTTTTTACATTGTTTTCCGTATGGGTAGCAAGGATCCAGTTTATCCGTTACCTTTACCCGAAGATAATTTTCACCTTCTGTTTTAATTACTCCTGTTACATCATAGGAAAATCTTAAATATCCTCCCTCATGTATCCCCAGCATTTTTTCATTTAAGCTTACTTCTGCAATCTGATCCACTGCATCAAAATGCAGTAAAATACGTTCTCCCCTTAACTCCTTTGGTAAAAGAAACCTCTTTTCATAAGTAAAGCTGTCTTTGATTTTTCCTTGATAACCGGACATTTTTGCCTGGGGAGGAAAGGGAACTCTTATACTGCCTCCCTCCAATTCCCACTTCCCATTTAAACTCATCCACTGCTTTCTTTTCATCTGTGGCCTTGGATATTCCTTCCAAAGAGTTTCCTTACTTTCTTTTACTTCCTCTTCCGCCCCGGTATATAAATCATAATGGCCCATGCGAATCATTCGAAACAGAAAAAATAATACTGCACACAAAACAAGTGCTGCTGCCAATGCTGCCAAAAAAATGGTCTCATTGGGTAAAAAAGAGAGGGTTCCGTCGTTATTTACAATAGTTTTTGCATCCCGCAAAACGTAGGCTCCCAAAGCCGGTCCTACAATCCCGGGAATCAGCACCTGGGCAATAATTCTTACCCCTTGAAATCTTCCTTCCTTTTGCTTAGGAATATGATCCCTTACCTTTGCCCCAAAAACGGCCATTCCCGTTAAATATCCGCTCATCATACAAAGGGAACCAATAAATACAAAAACTGTATTCCGGGAAAAAAATAAAATCATATACCCGGAAATCAGAAGAAACAGGGAGGGTAAAACAGCGGTTTGAAAACCTACCATGTCATATACTTTTCCATAAAAAGCAGTAATGATTGCTGCCAAAATAATGGCCGGTGCCATAATCAATACATAATTACTCATCCCAAGACTTTTTTCGTAATACAAAATCAGATAGGGCATATAGACCTGAATGGAAATTCCAAATAGAGCAAAAGCTCCCAGCACTGCATAAAGCAATTTATTCTCCTTTATTACAGAGGGACGAAAGCTGTAAAGCACAGTATCTATGTAGGATATTTTTACCGGATGTAAAGGTTTATTTTCTTCAATAATAAAAAATCCCAAAATTCCCATAAGCATTACTGCCGTTCCTATAATAAAAAAGATCATGGTCCAACTCTCAGGTATCTCCAAATCAAATCCCATAAATCCCCCAAAAACAACAAGAATGGCCACAAGAGGCATCATGGAATTGATTCCTTCTATTTTTCCCCTGTCCCCCTGTCCTCCTTTGTCTGTTATCCAGGCATTGTAAGCCGCATCATTGGCTGTAGAGCCAAAAAAAGTCATTATACAATCTAAAACAATGACAAGAGTAATTCCCAGAGAGGCTGCTGCCTCTATACTTCCTGCTGCCGGAAGTATAATCTCCATTTTAATCAGTCCAAATCCAACAATAGATATTCCCCAGATAAGGTATCCCAAACAAATAAGCAGCTTACTTCTTCCCACCTTATCACAAAAGGCACCTGCCAGTATGGTTGTAAGGGTGGCTGCCAAAGAACTGGCACCTACCATGAAAGAGATATCTTTTGCTCCGGCATGAAACATCTTATATAAAAATACATTTAAATACATATTTTCTACTACCCAGACAATCTGTCCCACAAGGCCAAATATTATCATTGCACACCAAAATTTAGTACCAAGCTTTTCCTTCATCTACTCTCCCCCTATTCTTATCCTTTTCTTTTTATTTTACCAAATGATAAAGATTAAGGACAGCGGAAAAGTAATTGTCCACTTCACGAAAAAAGAGCTACTGTGTTTTCCACACAATAGCTCTCTTATGCCTATTTATTTCGTGATATAAGATAATTCCTCTTCCTGATAATAGGAAAAGGCAGATGAGGAAAGCATTCCCTTTAATAAAGCTCTTCTTAACTGATAATATACAGCCCCATCTGTTCCAAGCTTCTCCCAATAGGGAGCATGGAGGTCTGCTGTTCTCTTCCAGCTTACCTTTTCTTCCGTTTGCTCTACCAGCATATTCACATGATCACAGGGCATTCCATCCAGCAACAGATCCTGTAATTCTTTATACAGCATGGCTGCTGATTTTCCTGTTAATCCATGCTTCTTCCCAAAATTACAAACCCTTGTTTCCAATTGTTCCAAAGAGACACTTTCCCGCTGTAATAAGACTGTCACTGCCTTGGCGTACCTTGATTCCGCAATGATAATCTGATTCTGAAGCCACCCATGAATATTAGCAGTATCAATTACCTCCTCTAAGGCTCTGGTTTCTACCGTACCACATGCTGCATCTACTGCTTCTCTCGCCTCTTTATCCTCTGATACCAGCTCCCTGGTTAACTCTTCCTGAAGCTGAATTTTTTTATATAGCCAATAATGAATCGGTCCTAAAAATGCACTCATATTTTCTCCTGCTTTCTCTTTTTATCAATATAGTAAATTATTACTATACCATTAAAGCAAATTTTTAGAGAAAATATTGTTGCTCCGGCAACATTTTTTCATAATCTTTCCTAATTAAGAATCTCATGAAAGTATTTTTATCAATACATACTATCTTTCCTTTAATTTTTTATCCAGTAAAAAAACCTGAAAACATCAACGTCTTCAGGTTTTTCTTCGTAGCGAGAAAGGGACTTGAACCCCCGACACTGCGGGTATGAACCGCATGCTCTAGCCAACTGAGCTATCTCGCCAAATATTAACTTGTCTTACTTTCGTAAGAATGGGACCAACAGGGCTCGAACCTGTGACCCCCTGCTTGTAAGGCAGGTGCTCTCCCAGCTGAGCTATGATCCCGGGTTTTATTATCTGTCGCAACCGACTTGATAATAATACAACACACTCATAAAAAAAGCAAGTACTTTTTTTAATTTTTTTATATTTTTTTCTTTTTATTTTCTCCCATACTTTTTCTTTACACTTTTCCTTTATCTTTTAAAAGAAATTAAAGGCTTCTCTCAATTTTCTTTCCTGCTTATCTCTATGGTTAATTCCCTTTTCATCAAAAGCAAACATAAAACTGCACATAATATTTCACCGGCTAAGACAGAAGCCCATACTCCCTTTTCCTGTAAAAAAACAGGGAAAATAAAAATTCCTGCTACTAAAAATACCAGCTTCCTCATGATGGAAATAAAGGCAGAAGTCTGTCCCTTCGCCATTGCTGAAAAATAAGCCGAGATAAAGGTATTAATTCCCGTAAATAAAAAGGATACTGCTAAAAATTTCATTCCTGTTTTTGCCAATCCGTAAACGATTTCTGTAGAATCTGCAAAAACTCCTACAATAACGGGCGTAAACACAAAGGATAACACCGTAATCACAACAGACATTCCCAGAATAATCTGTAAGCTTTCTTTTCTCAATCGTTTAATTTGCTCTTCCTTTTTCGCTCCCAGATGGAAACTAAAAATAGGGGCTACTCCCGAGGAAAAACCAATATAAATGGAGCTTAAGAAAAACTGAGTATAGGTAATAATGGTAATGGCTGATACTCCGGCTTCTCCGTAATAATTCAGCATTACACTATTAAAAAGAAAGGTGGTAATCCCTCCGGACAAATTGGTAACCAGCTCTCCACTTCCGTTGGAGCAGCTTTTCCACAATACTCCCATTTTACAGGAAGGCTTCAAAAATCTAAGTCCCTCTCTTCGGTGATAAAACATCCATAGACCTACTACAGCAGAAATACTATGACCAATTACTGTAGATAATCCTGCTCCCAAAATTCCCATTTGAAAAATGCCCATAAAAACTATATTCAGTACAGCATCTGTGATTCCGGAAATTATCATAAGAAACATTCCCAGCTTTCCTTTTCCTGCCGCAACATAAAAACTTTGAAACATTAACTGCAGCAAAGTAAAGGGAGAAAAAATCATTAATACTCGCAAATATGTTACGGTATCCTGAAGCAGCACCTCATTGGCGCCCAGCAAACGGGCAATTTCTTCTGCATAGAACACCCCCAAAAAAGCGGTTATGATTCCGATCAAAATCCCCCATAGTACAAGAAAGCTAAAGTCGCTGCAGGCTTCTTTCTCCTTATCTTCCCCCATTTTCTTGGCTACAAAGGCACTGCCTCCTCGTCCCATCATAATCCCTATTCCCATCAAAATTCCGGAAACAGGAAAGGCAATATTTGCTGCTGCCATGGAGTCTAGGCTTACCAGTCTTGAAATCAGAGCAACGTCTAAAATGGAGTAGGTACTGATGACCAACATCATAATTATGGTGGGCATGGAAAAAGCCACCAACTCTCTTCTTTTAAATTCACGATTTAAGGGATTATTCTTTATCTCCTCTGCTCTATAGCTCATACTGTTCTTTCTCCTCAGTTCTCCTGTTCCTTCAGCTTCCTGTTTACTATCTTATTATTCCACGAGATAAAAAAGCAATCCTTGTGGATTGCTTTTTTATTGATTTCTTAATTTTTTATCATTTGCTAACTTATTAAACCTCAGTTTTCCATAAGCCATGAAGATTACAGTATTCATATACTGCCACAGCCTTAGCTCCTGCTAAATTAAATACTGCCTTAGGTGCTTCTGAAGGTTTTAAATCCTTACGAATTCCTCCGTTTTCAGTTTCTACATAAATCCACTGAATAGAGTGTACTTCTTCCATAGGATGTTCAGCACTTCCTACAGTTACTTCTACTACATCACCATCAATCTTCACTACCGGAAGATGCTTTTCACTGCTTGCATTTGCTGTATTAGGAAGCAGCTCTGCCATTTGCTTTCCGCAACAATGTAAGGGTACCTTATGATCCTGTACGATCTCTACTAAATTTTTACATGTTTCACAAAGAAAAAATCTTGCCATTTTTTAATCTCCTTTTCATCACTCATTTTCAATTGTTCTAAATCCTTCAGCTGCAATATTTTCTCAGGTTATACAACTTATCAATCTTCTTAATATTACAGCCCATCTAAGTTTCTCTAATTATTTTCTAATTTACTGTTATTTTGTCAGATCCATCCTATTAATTACTACCATAAGATCTAATTATCTCTTCCAAATTTCCTTTGGTATGGTTCTTAAGACGAATACCAATCTCCTCCAGACCTTCCTTGGAATACTCTCCTATCTCATCGCATATCAGTTCATCTACATGTAAAATATGCAAATAGTCTACGAAAGAATCCTGTTCTCTGCTTAGATTATCGATTTTGGCGGAAGCTACCAGCTTACCTTCTCTAAAATCTACTAATCTAAGTTCCTTTGCTTCCTCCGTATCAGAAGCAATCTCCTCACCGTTGACTGTCAGTGCAATACGCGTGATTCCTTCTTCTTTAATATACTGATTATACAGAAGCTTTTTATGACAATCTGTTTTGGAGCAATATCCTTCTTCTCCGTTACATAAATCATAGTCTCCACCTTCTATCTCAATGGGACGTCCTTCTGTAATAGCCTCTGCCAGCTTCTTACGGGCGGATGCGTAAATCATCTGTACCGTAGTTCTTGCAACCTTCATGGAAATACTGCAATCTTCCTGAGACTGCCCTTCTTTATCAATAAGGCGAAGAGCTTCATACTCATCAATGGTAAGCACTACTGTTTCTTTTGTGCTCTGTTCTCCCACCGGTTTAAATGCAAGGGTCTTGGGGAAATGACATATCTTTCTATATTTCTTCGGTCTTGCTATTGTTGCCACCTCCTATACTTTTCCTTACATTTATTATTATACATAGTTTATGTCATATGTCAATAACTATTTTCTTTTTAAAATTATAAGTGTAATTTTTTCAAATTGGCTTATGCCTTACGTACAAATAAAAAAGAGCCTTAGGAAGATCATTCTTCTCAAGACTCTTACTTAACCTATGTTTTATGCTAATTTGCTTTTTGCAAGTTCTGCTAATGTTGCAAATCCTTCTGCATCATTTACTGCTAATTCAGCTAACATTTTTCTGTTCATGTCAACTCCGGCTAATTTTAATCCATACATAAATTTGCTGTAGGATAATCCGTTTAATCTTGCTGCTGCATTAATACGTGCAATCCATAACTGTCTGAACTGACGCTTTCTTTCTTTTCTACCTGCATAGGAGTTAGCTAATGCTCTCATTACAGACTGTTTTGCAATTCTGTACTGTTTGGATCTTGCTCCTCTGTATCCTTTTGCAAGTTTTAATACTCTATTGTGTCTCTTCTTAGCGTTTAATCCGCCTTTAATTCTTGCCATTTCTTATTCCTCCTAAACTTCTACGACTTATAAATATGGTAAAATCTTCTTCATATTCTTAACATTTGTACTATCAGTCATAGCTGCTTTTCTAAGATTTCTCTTTCTCTTAGTAGATTTCTTTGTTAAGATATGGCTTTTATAAGCTTTACTTCTTTTTAATTTACCTGTTCCTGTCAGTTTAAAACGCTTTGCTGCTGCTTTGCTTGTCTTAATTTTGGGCATATTTATATCCTCCTATACATAATCTTCTGATATCTATTTTAACTGAGGCTTATCGCTTCTCAGTTAAAAACATAGTCATCGCTCTACCTTCCACTTTAGGTGCCTTTTCTACTACACAAATGTCTGCAAGAGCCTGAGCAAAATCATCTAAAATATGTTTGCTGCTTGCCATATGTGCCATCTCTCTTCCTCTGAATCGAAGAGTTACCTTAACTCTGTCTCCTTTGGAAAGAAATTTCTTTGCTGCATTAATTTTGGTATTTAAATCATTGGTATCAATATTGGGAGACAATCGAATCTCTTTCACTTCGATAATTCTCTGTTTTTTCTTCGCCTCTTTTTCTTTTCTGGAAAGTTCATACCGATACTTACCATAGTCCACAATCTTACAAACAGGCGGTTTTGCCGTAGGTGCAATCTTAACTAAATCAAGTCCTGCTTCCTCTGCCAGCTTTAACGCTTCCTTAGAAGACATGATTCCTAACTGATCACCCTCTTCTCCAATCACTCGTACTTCCTTGTCTCTGATTTGTTCGTTAATCATTAAATCGCTAATTGTCTTACCCTCCATAAGATAACTAAAATAAAAAAAGTGGATAGTTGCAAACCTATCCACTCATGTACACATAGAAATATCCGTATATCTATGAGACGATGTACGCTTACAAGCCCAATTGCCGTAAGGTGAGAGTGGATACTCTGCTTGCTGTGTCTCGCTGTCTAACAGCCTTTGTATAATATCACATGTTCAGGCTGTCGTCAAGTATTTCTTTTATTTTCTTTTCCATTTTTATAATATAGACCTTTTTTGCTTTGACTATAATCCTTATTTTTCCGCAAAGGTTTTGCAGGCAGTTTCCACTCTTCCTTTGGCCCCTGCACCATTAATGGTAACTTCTTCTGCCGTACACTTGAAATTTCTGTTATAACGACAGTTTTTTGCTTCACAGTCAATACTGATCGTAGTAGAGGGATGATTCGTAGAAGCCAGCAGATGTTCTCCCTTATTCTCTCGAAAACTTTCGCAACAGGTGCTGTCACTACTGTCTGCATGCTTCCCTCCCACTACAATATCACCTCTGCTGCATAAAAATGCTGTGTTATAAGTGCAAGTATCTGCTTTACAAGTTAAATTTGCCATAACTCCTGTCTCCTTTTTCTATTTTTATTAATCTGACAGTAGTATAGCCTCTTTTTTTGTTTTTATTCTTATTTTGTTACTATTCATAGACAAGCGAATTTATTGGAAAACTGTGATGAATGCTTGCATTCGAGAACAGTTTTCCTGATAAATTCATTTGGTGAGGAGCCACAACCAGGAAATCTGAAGGATTTTCCAGTATAGTTCTGAATAGTTATCTTATTTTGTATTTTCTTCCATAGGAAGCTCTTCTCTGATTTCCTTAGTTCTGATTTCTTTACAGATTTCCTCAACAAACTGACTTAAAGGCTTTTGTCCTTCATCCCCTGCAAAACGGCTTCTTACAGATACCAGACCTTCCTCTTCTTCCTTTTGTCCCACAACTAACATATAAGGAACCTTGGCCAGTCTTGTTTCACGAATCTTATAACCAATTTTTTCAGAGCGGTGGTCAACAGTAACATCTACTCCGTTTGCCGCCAGCTCTTTTTTCACCTTTTCTGCATAATCCATATATTTTTCGGAAATAGGAAGTACACGAACCTGCTCCGGACATAACCAGGTGGGGAACTTGCCGGCATATTTTTCAATCAGCCATGCCAAAGTTCTTTCATAACATCCAAGTGAAGTTCTGTGAATAATATAAGGACGTACCTTAGCCCCATTCTGGTCAATGTAGTACATATCAAACATTTCCGCAACAGCACAATCCAGCTGGATGGTAATCATGGTGTCTTCTTTTCCATAAACATTTTTTGCCTGAATATCAATTTTAGGTCCATAGAAGGCAGCTTCTCCCTCTTCTTCCTTAAAGTTAATTCCTTTTTCCACTAAAATCTGACGAAGAGCATTCTGAGTACTTTCCCAATAACTTTCATCTCCCAGATATTTTTCTCTGTTATTAGGATCCCATTTGGAAAGACGATAAGTAACATCATCCTGAAGTCCTAAGGTTGTTAATATATGAATTGCCAGATTTAAGCAGTTTTGTAATTCTTCCTCTGCCTGATCGGGACGGATAACATTATGTCCTTCGGAAATGGTAAACTGGCGAACTCTTGTGAGACCATGCATTTCTCCGGAATCCTCATTACGGAATAAGGTAGAGGTTTCTCCCATTCTGTAAGGAAGATCACGATAAGACTTCTGAGAATTTTTATAAACAAAGTACTGGAAAGGACAGGTCATGGGACGAAGAGCAAATACTTCTTTGTCTACTTCTTCATCTCCCAGGACAAACATTCCCTCTTTGTAATGATCCCAGTGACCGGAAATCTTATAAAGATCAGATTTTGCCATAAGGGGGTTTTGGTACGAACGTATCCCCATTCTCTGTCTTCCAGATCTTCAATCCATCGCTGTAGCTTCATGATCATCTTAGTTCCCTTAGGAAGCATTAAAGGAAGCCCCTGTCCCACTACGTCTACAGTGGCAAATAATTCCATCTCCCGGCCCAGTTTATTATGATCACGTTTTTTAATATCTTCCAAATGCTCTAAATGGGCTGCTAAATCTTCTTTTTTATCAAAGGCTGTTGCATAGATTCTTTGCAGCTGTGCCTTGGAAGAATCTCCTCTCCAGTAAGCCATGGAAGAAGAAATTAATTTATAAGCCTTAATGTACTTTGTACTCATTAAATGAGGGCCTGCACAAAGATCTACAAAATCTCCCTGCTTATAGAAGGAAATTTCCGCATCTGCTGGAAGATCCCGGATCAGCTCTACCTTATAAGGCTCCTGTCTTTCTTCCATGTATTTTATTGCTTCTTCTCTGGGAAGGGCAAATCTTTCAATGGGAAGGTTCTCTTTAATTACCTTCTTCATTTCTTTTTCAATATCTGCCAGCTCTTCCTGTGAAAAAGGAGTTGCTCTGTCAAAATCATAGTAAAATCCATCTTCAATGGAAGGTCCGATGGCCAGCTTTGTTTCCGGATAAAGGCGTTTTACTGCCTGAGCCATAATATGAGATGCTGTATGTCTGTAGGCATGCTTTCCTTCTTCCTCACGGAAGGTTAAAATTTCCAAATGGCAATCTTCAGATAATTCATAACGTAAGTCTACAACTTCACCGTTTACCTTTCCTGCACAGGCTGCTCTTGCCAGTCCGTCACTTAAATCTGCTGCAACGTCAATTACTCTTTTGCTTTCTCCATATTCTTTTACGGAGCCGTCTTTCAATGTTACTTTCATGTTCTCTCTCCTTCTTGTGCTGTACACATAAAAAATCCCTTACACTAAGCTTAGTGTAAGGGACGTATGGTTACGTGGTTCCACCCTTTTTTATTTTTACAGATAACATTAACAATAATGCCTCCATAAAAACATCTCATTTATGACGATAACGGAGTCACCGTACCGGATTAGGGTCTCTCAAAGGTGGTCTTCAAATCAAGTCCAGCTAAAATACTTCCAGCACATGGTCTCCCAAGGTATTTCTCTCTGCAGCTTTCTTTTGATTCTACTGTCCTTATCAACGATTTCGGGGGTGTATTTAATTAAACATCTGTAATAAGGATAGAATAAAAAAAGGATTTTGTAAATAGGATTTTTTATGTTTTTTCATTTAACTATAATTTCTGAATTACTGGTTTCTTTGATTTATGAAATGCAAAGAAGAAACAGTCTTTACGGATGTGCTTCTTTATGTGTTGGGGGCGGACCTGCCATGGCTACTGTTTTAGAAATGTGTCAGGAGTAAAATAGAAATTAACAGGAACCCCTATGCCCAACCATTATAAGTAAAACCATTAAAATAGAAAAGATGCTGATAAACATATCAGCATCTTTTCTATTTTAATAAACAGGGGAAGAGGGATTCGAACCCCCGTGAGCAGTTTTGGAGACTGCCATCCTGCCGCTGGATGATTCCCCTATGATTCATTAATGTTTTCCACATCAACGAATTTGATTATAGCATAGTCTTTTTCTATATGCAAGCATTATTTTTTATTATTTTTTGTAACAGTTCAGCCATGCGACAAAAAGATATAAAATACTGTGTGGGAGTTTGCTCACTGAACAGTATTTTATATCTTTTTGGCATATGGCGCTCTGCCACAGCGAGGAAACTGTGCTTTAGCACTGTTTTCGAGCTGAAGGCTGAACTGTTACTATTTTTTATCAATTCATTTAACTCAAAGTCAACACCGGGAAATTCCTATATCAAATCAATGGCTTCCCTTACATTGGAAACTCCAATAACCTCAATTCCTTTCATGGGCTGAAGATTATCTTTGCATGCCTTTGGAATAATACAGGTGGTAAAGCCCAGCTTTTTTGCCTCTTGTATTCGTTGCTCTGCCATACTGACAGAACGAACTTCTCCACTAAGTCCTACCTCTCCAAAGACTACCACTCGGTCTTCAATAGGTCGATTTTTATAACTGGATACAATGGCCATTACAATACCAAGATCCAGTGCCGGCTCCTGAAGCCGCATTCCACCGGCAATATTCACATAAGCATCCTGTCCTGAAATTTGAAGTCCTACCCGCTTTTCCAAAACAGCCATTAAAAGATTCAGACGGTTTAAATCCGTTCCCGTTGCCTGTCTTCTGGGAATTCCAAAATTACTGCTGCATACCAGCGCCTGCACCTCTATCAGCATAGGTCTTGTGCCTTCCATGGAACAGGCTACTACCGATCCACTGGCTCCCATGGGTTTTCCGCTTAACATAAACTGGGAAGGGTTGGTTACTTCCGTTAATCCCTGCTGTCCCATTTCAAAAACTCCGATTTCATTGGTGGAGCCAAAACGGTTTTTTACTCCTCGTAAAATCCGGTAAGAGGCATGACGGTCTCCTTCAAAATAAAGCACTGTGTCCACCATGTGCTCCAATACTCTGGGGCCGGCTACCGTTCCTTCTTTTGTTACATGACCTACAATAAAGATTGACACTCCCAGTCCTTTTGCCAGCTGTAAAAACACACCGGTAGATTCTCTTACCTGAGAAACACTGCCGGGAGCTGCAGAAACATTTTCATGGTACATGGTCTGGATGGAGTCAATAATTACTACCTGGGGCTTAAGCCGTCGAATGGTATCTTCGATTAAAGAAAGATTTGTTTCACACAACAGTTTTAAACAATCAGAAAACTCTCCGATACGCAAAGCTCTGATTTTAATCTGCTTTAAGGACTCCTCTCCGGAAATATAAAGTACCTCTTTTTTTTGCTCTGCCAGATTTTTGCAGGCCTGTAACAAAAGAGTAGATTTTCCGATTCCCGGATCCCCGCCCACCAGGGTAAGAGAACCGGGAACAATTCCTCCACCCAGTACACGGTCCAGCTCTCCGATTCCGATTTGTATTCTCTCTTCCCTTTCCAGGGATACCTGGGCTAAGATCACCGGTTCCCTTCTTTCCCCAAAAGCTACTGCCTTTGTCTTCTCTCTGCCGGATAAAGAAGGGGTGCTTAAGCTTTCTTCTACAAAGGTATTCCAAGACTTGCAGCCGGGACATTGCCCCATCCATTTGGAGGATTCGTATCCACATTCCTGACAAAAAAATACTGTAGTTTTCTTTGCTTTTGCCATACAGCCTATGCCTTTTTCACTTCTACTGCTGCCATACCAAAGGCAGAAGTTTTTACGCTGATACTAAGTTTTCCGCTTAGATTGGTTTCCATCTCTCCCACTACTTCTTCATTTACGGTTACACGATACACCGTCTGTTCTGCCAGTCCCAAGGTAATCTGAAGATCTTTCTCTCCCTCAACGGTAAAGGAAATACCATCCTCTGTCTCCTTAAACTGTTTTACACTGGTTCCTGGTACAGATTCATATAAAAAGAGTCCATTTTTTTCCAAATGAGTGGCTTCATAGCTGGTTTTAATCTTTAACAGATCTCCCTGATAAGCAAAGCCATCCAGCTTTTCCTTTTTTTGTAAGGTATAATCTCCAAAACGTAAGGTTCCCTCTTCTTCTACTCCTATGATTTTCTCCATTGCTGCCATCTTTAGGTCCTCCTATCTCTCTTTTGTTTTAAATTGTATTTTTTTCTCTTTACATCCTACTACTACCTTATCACCAGCTTTTATATTTCCTTTTAGAATCTCCTCTGACAAAGGATTTTCTATGGTGGTTAAAATTCCTCTCTTTAAGGGTCTTGCTCCCATTTTAGGATCGGAATAAGTTTCCACAATATAATTTCTGGCGGCAGGTGTTACCGTAAGTTCTATTTCCATCTGTTCCTTGCATCGTTTTGATAAATCTTTTAATAAAAGAACTACAATCTCATGAAGCTCTTCTTTCGTCAAAGGATGGAATACCATAATTTCATCAATACGATTAATAAACTCCGGCTTAAATAAACGCTTTACCTCTCCCATAACATTTTCCCGCATTTTTGCGTAATCCTTCTTTTCATCGGCCACCGCCCCAAAGCCTAAGTTTTTCGGTTCGATAATCCGTCCTGCTCCTGAATTTGAAGTCATAATTAAAACGGTATTCTTAAAGCTCACCTTTCTTCCTTTAGAATCGGTAATATGCCCATCATCCAATACCTGAAGAAGGATATTAAACACATCAGGATGTGCTTTTTCTATTTCATCGAACAAAATAACGGAATAGGGATTTTTTCTTACCTTTTCCGATAACTGTCCTCCCTCATCAAAACCTACATAGCCGGGGGGTGAACCAATCATCTTGGAAACGGAATGGCCTTCCATATATTCTGACATATCAATACGAATCAAAGAATCTGAAGTTCCAAACATGGTCTCTGCCAAGGCTTTGCTAAGCTCTGTTTTCCCCACTCCTGTAGGTCCAAGGAATAAAAAGGAACCAATGGGACGTTTGGGATCCTGTAACCCTACTCTTCCCCTTCGTACAGCTTTTGCCACTGCCGACACCGCTTCCTTTTGTCCAATCACTCTTTGATGCAAAATCTCTTCCAGCTTTAATAATCTCTCACTTTCCTTTTCTGCCAGCTTCTTTACCGGAATTTTTGTCCACAACGCTACAATTTCTGCCACATCTTCCTGGGTAACTGTTTTTTCCTTACGGTGATTTCGCCTTTCTTCCAATCGTTTTTGACGCTTCAGATTTTCTTCCAAAGCTTCCTCTTCTTTTTTCCGCTGGCCTGCCTTTAAAAATTCTCCCTGTTCCAGGTAGGTATCAATCTCCATCTCCATCTCTTTTTTCTTTTCTTCCAAGAGAGTGATAGCATGAGAAACAAGAGGAATTTTCATGGATAGAGCTGCTGCCGCCTCATCCATTAAATCAATGGCCTTATCCGGTAAATTACGATCATTTAAATATCTGGCCGAAAGCTGCACTGCTGCCTCTATGGCTTCCGTGCTAATCTCTACCCCATGGTGTTCTTCGTATTTTTCCTTCACTCCCTGTAAAATAGCAATGGCCTCCTGGATAGTAGGCTCTTCCACTGCTACCGGCTGAAATCTTCTTTCTAAAGCAGCATCCTTTTCTATATACTTTCGATACTCTGTAAGAGTAGTAGCTCCAATCATCTGAAGCTCGCCTCTTGCCAGGGCTGGCTTTAAAATATTGGAAGCATCTACTGCTCCCTCTGCCCCTCCGGCACCAATAAGAGTATGAACCTCATCCATAAAAAGAATTACATTCCCCTCTCTGCGCACATCTGCCATTAAGCGTTTCATTCTCTCTTCAAATTCTCCCCTATACTTGCTTCCTGCTATCATAGCAGACAGATCCAGGGTTAATAATCGCTTTTCTTTAATTGTCTGGGGAACAGCTCCCTTTACGATTTGTGCTGCCAGCCCCTCTGCAATGGCTGTTTTTCCTACTCCCGGCTCTCCCACAAGACAGGGATTATTCTTCGTTCTTCTGCTGAGAATCTGAATTACTCTTTGGATCTCACTTTCTCGTCCCACTACCGGATCCAGCTGTCCTTCCTTGGCCAATGCAGTTAAATCTCTGCTATATTGCTCCAGAGTAGACTCTGATTTCTTCTTTTTATTATTTCTTGCTAAATCTTCCTTATAAAGAGAGGGATCTTCCCCCATGCTGTTTAAAAGATCTATATAAATCTTCTGGGGATGATCCCCTAGGGTATTAAGGAGTCTAACCGCTACATTATCTCCTTCTTTAATCAGAGCCATTAAAATATGCTCTGTTCCGGTAAGCTCATAGCCAAAGCGTCTTGCCATTTTATGGCTTTCCTCCAATACCTGCTCTGCCTTGGGGGAGTAGCCGTTTTTTTCCTTGATTTTTACCTTGGTATCCGGCGCAATCAGCTCCTTAATAATATCGATAATCTCATCTATCTCAATCTGGTTTTCCTGTAAAACCTGTGCTGCTGTACCTGTATCCTCTTTTAAAAGACCTGCCAAAAGATGCTCTGTTCCAATGTAGGTCTGACCTAATTGCTTTGCAGTTCGGGCGGCCAGATTTAAGGCCGTTTGGGCTTTTTTTGTAAACTCCTGCTGCATAATTCCTCCTGCTTAATTTAATTCCATTTTATAAAATGCCCATATTTTTCTCTTCCATGAATGTTTTTTCTCCTTCCGCTCATGGGGAAAATATTGACACACATATTATTCTATTCTGAATATTCAAAATATAATTCATCAATAAGAGCATAAACCTCTTTCCTGGAAATATTCTTGCAACTTCCTTTTGCGATAATAACGCGAAGCTCCTCCTTCATTTCCTCTAAGGCTCTGACCTTATTCTCATCTACTGCAATTACCGTTCCGTGTCTTCTGTCAATCTTTACGAAACCTTCCTGACGAAGTACATTATATGCCTTATTTACTGTATGCATATTAATTCCGATTTCTTCTGCCATCTGACGTACGGAAGGAAGAGACATTCCCTGATGAAAACGGGAGGTTGCAATTCCCAGAATAATCTGATTCCTTAATTGCATGTATAAAGCTTCATCACTGCTAAAATCAATTTCTATATACATCATAACCCATCCATCCTTTTCGAAATGTTATAACAATTCTATAACATTATCTGTTATTTGTCAATTCGAGTGCTTTTTTCAGACTCAGTTCCCAAAACCGGTTAAAAGAAAAAAGACCGCTGTTTTTTCCAGCGATCTTTTTTCTCCTAAATTCCTTATAAATCTAAAAATTCAAATTCCATATCATCATCCAATTCCAAAAAGTCCTTGGACTGCCAGGATTTATTTTCCGGCTTTGATGCCTTTACTTCAATTTCAGCTTCTTCCTCTTCATATGCTCTTCTTTCTTTCTTAAAAGAAGGTCTCTTAGGAAGTTCCTTTACCGGTGCCTGTTTTCTTATGGGAGCAGCTTCTTCCTGAGCTTTGGGAATAACGGCAGCTCTTCTTTTTGTTTCTCTTACAGGAGCAACCTCTTCTTCTTCCTCCTCTTCT
>JAFXGR010000130.1 GCA_017520155.1 Lachnospiraceae bacterium | reverse complement strand
ACCATATCACATGCCTATTTTCCTGATAGCAAAGATTCAAAAAGCCTCAGCGTAGCCCGCTACGCCTACATTTTTTGAACTTCACTCTCAGAAAAATATTCTATGTGAATGGTATAGTTATTTAGAAACCGTTACACTAGTTAAGTTGACACCGAAACAAGTCAAGTGATTATTGAGCGGCAGCAGCAGCGGCGGCAGCGGCAGCTTCCATAGCAGCCTGATTTCTTTGCTGCATTTCCTGCCATTGCTGTGAAATAATAGCGTCCTTATTGGGATCTGCCATGAAGGCATCTGTATGAGGACAGTAATTTACAGGATTAACAGGAGCAGGAGAAATACTGCCGTCAGGATTCACAATAGTGTCACTGCCTAAGCCCTCTGCAGGTGTAGTATTTTCAGTAGGAGTGCTTCCCTCTAAAGTAGGAGAATCAGGTGTAGTTACAGCGCCTGTTGCTCCGCTTAATAAGGAAGGATGCTCTGCAGGGGTAAGTTCAAAGACACCTTCTACCTTAAAAGGACAATTGGTGCAGGCTGGCTGCTGTGAGTAGCTGCACAGAGCACCCTGATAGTGAACGTTACAACTGTCCTTTGGTACTGTTCCCTCTTCAAAGTATTCTGTCACTAATGTACCATCACATAATCCGGGAATGGGCAGCTTACCGGAACGAGAGCAAACAGTAGCCTGTACAATTCCGGCAGGAGTGTCAAAGGATTTGGAAGGTAAGTTTTCATGAATCTTAGACATTACCAGCTTCCACATTTTTTTGGAAAGCTGAAGTCCTGTACTGTCATTTAGCTTGGCTTCATTATTATCATATCCGGTCCAGGTAGTTGCAGTGTAATAAGGAGTATAGCCTGCAAACCATACATCCAGATTATCGGTGGTAGTTCCTGTTTTACCGGCAATGGGCATTCCGTCAAAACGCGCCCCGCCTCCGGTACCTCGAATTACCGTATCCTGCATTGCACTGGTTAACAGATAAGCAGTAGTTGCTTTAAATACCTGAGCTGTTTCAGGAGAAGTATTATCTAAAATTACATTTCCGTTGCTGTCTACAACCTTAGTGTAAAGCTTTGGCTTAATGTATTCTCCATGATTGGCAACAGCAGCATATGCTGCGTTTAGCTCCATATTAGTAACTCCACGGGTTAAACCGCCAAGGGCCAGAGACTGACCAATGTCAGAGTGGATTTTTCCCCCGGATTCATAAGCAGTTTGCAGGGTGGAAAAATTAAATTTTAACAAATACTCATATCCTAATTGGGGGGTAATTTGTGTAATGGTTTTTACTGCTACAATATTTAAAGAATCGTAAATTCCCTGGCGAATAGACTGCAGTCCACGGTAGGGAGTAGCAGTATGGGCATACCAGTTTCTTACAGGACTTCCGTCATGATAGAAAAAGGGTGCATCATTTACGGTAGTGGCCAAAGTAAATCCACCGGTATCAAGAGCCGGACCGAAGGAGGCCAATACCTTAAAGGTGGATCCCGGGGGTCTTGCCGTAGATGTGGCACGATTTAAGGTTCTTGCCTTATCCTTAGTACCACGTCCACCAATCATAGCCACCACATGGCCATTGGTCTGGTCGGCAACAGTAATGGAAACCTGAGGCTGAGGACTGAACTCAATTCGTTCTGCTAAGATTTCATCCCCTTCCTCCATAACCGCTGCCTGATAGACTTCAATATCTTCATGAGCAGTTTCCTGATCAGAGTAAAGGAGATTAAATCCCTTTTTACCATTTTCTCTTAAATAGGTCTGCAGCATCTGTTTACTGTGATGAACCACTTCACCGTTAGCTTTATTCACACTAAGGCTGTAATCTAAAGCCCAGTAGAATTTTTCCGGATAGTTTTCCGGATTAGAGTAGATAGAATCACAGATGGCCTGGATTCTGGGATCCTGAGTGGAAAAAATCTTTAAACCGCCGGAATAAAGAAGAGTATAGGCCTGATTATCGTCATAACCGGCAGCCAGTAAATCATCATAAATCTGTTCGGTTACTGCATCGTCAAAATAAGAAGTGATTACATTATCACCTACTACCTCATTAGTGGACTTAATTCTGGAATAGGGATTATCAGCCATGGCTTCATCATATTCAGCCTGAGTAATAAATTCCTGTTCCAGCATATCATTTAATACTTTTTTTCTTCTTTTTGCATTTTCTTCCGGATGACTGATGGGATTGTATTTAGAAGGATTTTTCGTAATACCTGCCAAAACAGCGCATTCCGATAGATTTAATTCGTGCACCTTCTTATTAAAGTAGCGAAGGGATGCAGCTTGAACACCTAAGGTGTTTTGTCCTAAGTTAATGGTGTTCATATAGTTTACAAGGATTGTATTCTTATCCAGTGCCTTTTCTAATTCAATGGCCAGGTACTGTTCCTGAACTTTACGCTTTACCTTTTCAGCAAAACTATCTTCGTGAACCCAACCGGTAAACACAATATTTTTCAACAGCTGCTGGGTTATGGTACTGGCACCTTCCGTAAAGTCAAATTTATTTTTGACACCTACCATGGCAGCTCTCATAATACCAATAATGTCAATACCATTATGTTCATAAAAACGGCCGTCTTCAATTGCAACAAAAGCATGGGCTAAATCCTCAGGAATCTGATCCATAGATACGGGAATACGGTTGGAGTCAGAAGCTACCAGTTTGGCAGTTTGATTTCCTTCACTGTCATAAATAAAGGTAGAAAAACGGGTTGGTGCAATATTCATCTGGGAGATATCCGGTGCAGAATCAATAATTCCCTTCATCACACCAAACATACCGCTTGCAGCAACTACGCCTCCCGCTAAAAATACCACCAAAAATACCTTAAAGAAAAGTAAGGTAATCTTTCGACCCCATTTAGATGATTTAGCATTCAGTGCCTTTTGCTTTTTTTTGACACCTTTTTTGCCATAATTCATTTATTATGCCTCCTTAAAATCATATAAAGGTTTTGTTTTTACTGTTAAATTTTCCCTATTTCAGGGCATTACCTATAAGATTATAGCAAAAAAAAATAGGTAAATAAAGGATTTTCTTAATTATTAAGAATTGTACACCAAATCTTTAAATTTTATGCTAGAATATTCATAAGATGTGGGGACAAAAGTTTGGGGAAGTGTATAAAATACACTAAGTGAAAATAAAAAGAGTTTTTATATAAAGGCGATAACGAAATAAAAATTAGGATCTGGGTAGAGAAGTAATAATTATGGAACAGGAAAAAGTATATTTGCCGGTGAAGATTTTACTGGAAGGCGGCACCGGGGAGATTGTAGAAAAAAAATCAAGATTTATTGCCAATGTGGCAGCAGTGGAGAGTTTGGAAGAGGCAACGAAATTTATAGAGTCGGTGAAGAAAAAGTATTGGGATGCCAGACATAACTGCAGTGCTTTTGTTATTGGAGAGCAAAATCAGATTACCAGATGCTCTGATGACGGAGAACCCTCGGGAACAGCAGGAAGACCTATGCTGGAAGTGCTTCTTGGCAGTGAAATTCACAATGTAGCAGTAGTGGTGACCAGGTATTTTGGAGGAGTATTGCTGGGAACGGGAGGCTTGGTAAGAGCCTATACTAAAGCCGTTCAGGAGGGATTGGCTGCCTGTAAGGCGGCGGTGAGAGCTTACGGATATGAGGCATGTCTGGAAACAGATTACAACAGTATAGGAAAGATTCAGTATATTCTGGGAAAAGCAGGAATGAATCAATATCAATCCGACTATACTGAGGTAGTAAAAATTACCGTATTTTTGCTGCAGGAAAGCAAAGAGGAAATTTTAAAGGAAATTACGGAAGTTACAGCAGGTAGGTGTAAGATTACCGTAGGGCAGGGGGAATACCGGCTGCTAGTGTAACGGTTTCTAAATAACTATACCATTCACATAGAATATTTTTCTGAGAGTGAAGTTCAAAAAATGTAGGCGTAGCGGGCTACGCTGAGGCTTTTTGAATCTTTGCTATCAGGAAAATAGGCATGTGATATGGTATAGTTAATTTAAAACCGTTGCACTAGACTATCAAATCAAAGTCGTTTTAGCAAATAAAGTTATTTTAGCCAGGATCTTATCTCAATGCATGAAAGAGTTTTCTCATATGACTACGATACGATTACTGCCTGTATCGAAGGAGAACCGGGGATTGGTACGATACCGGTCATGCCGGGACTTACCAATCAAAACCATGAGAAAATAAAGGGAGAGCAGACAGAGAATATTATTCCAAACGAAGGGATGATCCGGTGAAGTATGATAATATTAAAAAAGTATATTCTATCTGGATTTGTATGGATACATCAAAAAAAGCGGAAAATACGATTGATGAATACCACTTTATATAGTCTGTGTTAAAATCAAAGCTGATCACTATTTTTTATAGACACACAAAAATTTAAATGTTAGAATAAAACCAACAAAATCATATTAGAGATTCTATTAGCATATCTTTGGAACATTTCTTTTTCCTGTCGCAAAATACCTTCTCTATTATGACAACTGAATAGAGAAAGGAAGGACGTAATGGGAATAAATGATAAGAACCAGGGAATGCCACTAGAAGCTATTACCAAAAGAAAAATAAAAGATAGTGTGTTTACGGATTTGTTTCGAAATAAAAAATATTTACTACAGCTT
>JAFXGR010000129.1 GCA_017520155.1 Lachnospiraceae bacterium | reverse complement strand
CTTACATTGAATTCTGCTCTGTTAGTGAAATTTACTAAAAAGCCATATTCTTTTTTTATATTCCAGTTAGTTATATTTCTAGTTGTATTATAATACATATATTTGTCTTCATTTTTAGTTTATTATTTAAACTATCTACCCAGGAATTTAATACTAATATATTTCTTCTTATTCTCCTGGACTCCTGTACAATGATTGCCGGTTTCCCATTCCTCTATCTAATTAGATTACTTTTTGAAAAATATTTTCTTCCTCTCTTTCAAAAAGTCAATAAAAAAATTTTTATTTTAATCTCTTCCACTATTTTAATTTGTGGCTTTTTAATTTATATTTTTTCTTCTTTTTTTGATACATTAGAAATCTCTTACAAAGATTTATTTTTATTAGTTGCTTTACTTGTCCTGTATTCAATTTTTACAATCAGTATGATCTTTATTGTATTACACATATCAAGAAAAAATTATGAAGCCAGAAAAAAAGTTGAGTATATGGAAAGCTTAAATGAATATACAAAAAATCTTGAGACTGTATATAATAATCTTCGTTCTTTTAAGCATGATTACATCAATATTATGACATCTCTTGCTGCATATATTGATGAAAAAAAATATAGAGAACTGGAAACCTTTTTCTACGAACATATTTTACCCATGAAAAATGATCTTGCACACCAAAACAGTGCATTAAATAATTTATTGCATATCCATACACTGGAACTAAAAAGTATTATCTACACTAAGTTAATATTAGCTATTAATCAAAATATTGAAGTAAATGTTGATATCCCAGATGAAATTGATTCCATTAATATGGATCCTATTGATTTAACCAGAGTGATGGGAATTTATTTAGACAATGCCATAGAGGCATCCTTAGAAACAGAAAATCCGGTCATTAATTTTCATTTAGGAAAAATGAACGGTAATACTATTTTTATTATTTCAAATACATTTATTGACAAAGGACTATCTATATCACAAATGTATAAAAAGGAAGTAACTACAAAAGAAAACGGACATGGTATTGGTCTTTACAATGTTTCTGAAATATTAAAACAATACAATTATATTTTCCACGAAACATCAACAGAAAATGGTTTATTTATACAGCAATTACATATTTCATAAAAAGGATCCTGTCAGCTAAAGTGCAGAGATAAAGAAAGCAGCACCCACTTGGCTGAAAACAACTTTACCTGTGGATACTGCCCATAACTTTTTTTCTACAATACTTTTGACAAAAATTCCCGAAGTCTGGGATTTTTTGGATTTTCAAAAAATTCCTTAGGACTATTTTCTTCTTTAATCTGACCTTCATCAATAAACATAACTCTGGTTCCCACTTCCTTGGCAAAGCCCATTTCGTGAGTAACCACAGCCATGGTCATTCCCTGCTTTGCCAGATCCTTCATTACATTTAAAACCTCTCCAACCATTTCCGGATCCAGAGCCGAGGTAGGCTCATCAAAAAGAATCACATCGGGATCCATACATAAGCTTCTTACAATGGCAATTCTTTGTTTTTGTCCACCTGACAGCTGGGAGGGATATGCATTTGCCTTTTCCTCCAGTCCAACTCTTCTAAGCAGCTCCATGGCCTGTCTCTCTGCTTCTTCCTTACTTTTATTCAAAAGCTTTATGGGAGCTAAGGTCATATTCTGTAAAATCGTCTTATGAGGAAAAAGATTAAAATGCTGAAATACCATACCAATCTTTTGACGATATTTATTAATATTACATTTTGGGTCTGTAATGTTTAATCCTTCAAAGGTAATGCTTCCTCCCGTGGGTTCCTCCAATAAATTCAGGGAACGAAGGAAGGTTGATTTTCCCGAACCGGAAGGTCCCACAATTACTACAACCTCTCCCTGCTTAATGGTGGTGGAAATATGATCCAAAACCAAATGGTCTCCAAAGGATTTACACAAATCTTTAATTTCAAATAAAATCTGATTATCTGCCATCGGTTCTTAATTTCCTTTCTAACTTTCCAACCAATCCACTAAGAACGGTTACAATTACCAGATAAATTAATGCTGCTGCCAAAAGAGGTAACAGTGGTTCATAAGTCTGACTTCGAATGGTATTGGCTCCATGGGTAATATCTGTTAAGGCAATATATCCACAGATGGAGGTTTCTTTTAACAAGGTAATAAATTCATTGGCCAAGGCAGGCAATACATTTTTAAATGCCTGAGGCGCAATAATATGAATCATGGTCTGAGAATAGCTAAAGCCCAAGCTTCTTCCTGCCTCAAACTGTCCGTTATCAATGGACATAATTCCGGAACGGAAAATTTCTGCCACATAGGCTCCGGAGTTAATACCAAAGGATAAAATAGCTACAAACTGCTTACTAATATCCGGGCTGGAAAAAATAACGTAATACATAATCAGCAGCTGGATCATGGCCGGTGTTCCTCGTATTACCGTCAAATATACCTTGCAAATGGTATCTAAGATTTTTAATACTATGGATTTACTTCCACCTTTATCTACGGTAGACCTTACCAGTGCTACCAAAAATCCTAAAATTACACCTAAAATAGCAGCAAAAAAAGTAACGGTAAAGGTGGTTCCCAGTCCATCTGCAATATAACGCCATCTGCTGTCATCAATAAAATTTAACTGAAATTTTGCAATAAAATTATCCACTTCTTATTTACTCTCCACGAACTACAATCACCTGTGTTGCTGTTGTGTAAGGATCAGAGAAATCTACACTCTGTAAGCGATCCTCTGTTACGGTCATCCCTGCCACACCAACATCTGCTTTTCCGCTGGTTACCGCATTAATAATAGCATCAAATTCCATATCCTCAATGGTTAATTCCATACCAAGAATATCACATACTGCCTGTGCCATATCTACATCAATTCCTACAATTTTCTGATCTTTATAGAATTCATAAGGCTCGAAGGCTGCGTTAGTTGCCATAACCAAGGTTCCGTTACTGCGGTCTACATCTGCAGGAGATTCATAAGGTGTTTTTCCCTTTGTCTCATCTCCGATATAATTGGAAATAATGGCTGTTAATGTTCCGTTTGCCTCTAATTCTGTCAAAGCACCATTAATTTTTTCTTTTAATTCTGTATTATCTTTAGAGATACAGATAGCATATTCTTCCAAAGCAAATTCTTCTTCTAAAATCTTAAGATCACTGTTTTTATCTACAAATGCCTGTGCAGGCTGAGCATCAATAATAACGCAGTCAACTTTCCCTTGTTTTAAAGCCTGAATAGCATCTGCTCCCTTATTGTAACGTTCAATAGTAGAGCCTTCTGCTTCATAATCACTTGCATAAATATCACCGGTAGTTCCTAACTGTACTCCAATGGTTTTTCCCGGAAGATCATCAATGGTATGTACGGAATTTGCCGGAACCTTTGATCCTCCACAGGCTGTTAATCCTAAAGCCATAACTCCTGCTAATAATGTAACAATAACTTTTTTCATCCTATTTCTTCCCTTCTTTTATATAATGCATAATTATTCACTTCTTAATTAATAATATCACTATTTATAAAAATTTCAAGCAAAACTTAAATTTTCTTTCCTAAAGATATAATCTGCCTTACCGAGTCTGGTCCATATACAGTTATGGTAATAACCGTTAATTGATTATTCTCCCTGCGAATATAATACTGCTGCTTTGCATTTAGCTCAGAAACTGTTGCCGTAAAGGTTTCATAAGCTTTTCCATAAAGAATGGTATCTGTTGTTTCTCCCACTGAGTAAGCATATTCATCAGCTATTTTTAATTTCTCTTTTACTGCTTCAATATAATCTTCATCTCTTAATAATTCTCCTGAGGGAATTTCTTCCAGCTGCTCATGAAAAATCAAGATATTAGCACCTGTTTCCTTATGTTTCGCCTTTAGCTCAACACTTCTGTATTCTTCTTTTTCCTGTACAGATTCAACCTCCCAATAGCCGTCAAAAGTAAAAACAGCTCCTGTATTATTACAGTAAATTTCCTGTGTTACTGCCATTGCTTCTTCTGATTTTTTTTCCTCACATCCTGTAAGAAGAAACAGACTTATCATTATCCATAATAATTTTCTTTTCATTTATCCTCCTGTTGCTCCAATGTTAATAAATACTGATATACTTCTCTTTTGGAAATACCTCTTTCCTTTGCCACGGCCTTCATCGCCTCTTTTTTCTCCATACCCTTTTTCTCAAAAAGCTTCATATGATCTTCTATGGATAAATTTTCAAACCTTGCCAGTCTTTGTTCTTCCTTTTCTTTTTTGCTTTTTCCCTCTATTACAAGAACATACTCTCCTCTGGGATCATTTTCCTTATAATATTCAAGGGCAAACTGCAGGGTGGTAGGAAAAATAGTTTCAAACTTTTTTGTAAGCTCTCTGCACAAGGTAATTTTTCGATTACCCAGAGTCTGCTCCATCTCCTGTAATGTTGCTTTTAAATGATGAGGTGCTTCATAAAGAATAATGGTTCGTGATTCTTCTCTTAATTCTTCTAAAATCTCCTTCCTTTCCTTTTTATCGGAAGGTAAAAATCCCTCAAAACAAAATCTTCTTGTGGAAAGTCCGGATAAGGTAAGAGCAGTAATACAGGCTGCAGCACCGGGTAATGATGTAACTGTAATTCCTGCCTTTTGACATTCCTGAACCAAAACCTCTCCCGGATCTGATATTGCCGGTGTTCCTGCATCTGTAATTAACGCAATATTTTTTCCCATTGCCAGTTGCTCCACCAACTCTCTTGCCTTTTCATATTTATTGTATTCATGATAGCTTGTCATGGGAGTTTTAATTTCAAAATAATGCAGAAGTTTTCTGCTGTTTCTGGTATCCTCTGCAGCAATTAAATCAACCTCCTGCAAAGTTTCAATTACACGTCTGGTAATATCCTTTAAATTTCCGATAGGTGTTGCACATAAATAAAGCTGTCCTGCCATAATCTCCTCTTTCTTATCTCACCATATCATATTGTAATCAGATGAATATTCTCTCCAAAAGCCTCTGCTTCCTTCTGATCATGAGTTACCATAATTACGGTTTTATTTTCTATTTTTTCTTTCATATATTCAATTACTGTTTCTTTTGTATCCTTATCCAATCCCTGAAAGGGTTCGTCCAGCACCAATAATTCTGCCTCACAAAGTAAAGCTCTCAAAATAGCTACCCTTCTCTTCATTCCTCCGGAAAATTCTCTCACCGGCTGATGAAAACAGTTTTTTAATCCTATTTTTTTCATTTCTTCTTCAATAGCTTCTTTTGTTAATTTTGGATTAACCAATCTGATATTTCCCACTGCAGATAAATTCATACATAGACGGTCTTCCTGAAAAACAGCACTTTTTCTTACCCTGTTTCCTTTAATTTCTCCACTGTCCGGTTTTTGCAGTCCCAAAATCAAATGAAGTAATGTGGTTTTCCCTTTTCCCGAGCTTCCCATTATCACCGATAATTTATGTTCAGGCAAGGATAGACAATAACGATGAAAGATTATTTTTTCACCATAAGCTTTTGAAACATTATGCAATAAAATATCCATGGCTACATCCTCTCCCACCAAGCTGTTATTTTATCTAATATTTTTAAAAATAATAATTCAAATACTAAGCTGATTATTACAATAACCACTGTCCAGGCAAGTACATCTGCTGTCTCCCAATACACCTTTGCTTGTTGAAGACGTTCTCCCATTGAGCCTGCAGGCATTCCAATAACCTCCGCTGCTATACCGGATTTCCAGCATAATCCTAAGGAGATACTGCAGCCTGCCCGAAAATAAGGCATAATTTGTGGGATATATAATGAGCGAATTTTATTTATTGAGGATATCTGGAATACTTCTGCCATTTCCACCAACTTTTCGTCTGTTTCTTCTATTCCCTTTAATACATTAGTATAGATAATAGGAAATACCATTAAAAAAGAAATAAAAACAGATAAATTTTGGGAAGAAAACCAAAATAAGGCCAAAATAATAAAAGAAGCTACAGGAACCGTTTTTATAGCCAGTATTACAGGCCAAAGCAATTGTTTTATTCCCTTATATTTTGCAGAAAGCGCTGCCCACATACTTCCTGTAAGCAGCGCCAATAAAAACCCACCTATGATTTTGACAAAAGAAGATAAAACTGTACTCCAAAATTCAGCTTCTTTAATAAAGACAAACAAATGACCTACTACCGTAAGGGGAGAGACTAAAATAAGTTTGCTGTCAATAATTATGCTGACAATATGCCATAAAAGAAGCCAGAATATTACAGGCCAAAGATAGCTTAATCTTCTATTTTTCTTTTCCTTCACATCCATTTTATTCCTTTGCTATATAGTAGAATAATTCTTCCGGAAGCTTTCCTCCCACCGCTTTTGGATTTTGTTGCTGTAAAACTTTTAAATATCCTGACAATTGTTCCTTCATCTTTATTCCGTCAATATAGACAATATTACAGCCGGGAATTGCTTTTTGGGCAATTTCTTTTGGTACAATATCATATTCTTCCACCAATACTGCTGCCTCATCAATATTTTCGTTAACAAAGGCTACGGAATTTTCATAATGTTTTAAATAAGCCTTTACTGCCTCTTGATTTTCTTCAATAAATTCTTTTCTTCCAACAATAACTCCGGTTAAAAGTGCAGATTTTTCCTCTTTTCCCTCTTGTAGCTTCTCCCATTCCTTATTTAAATCAAAAATTACTTTTAATGCTTCATTTTTCACTAATGCAGTAGTAACAAAGGGCTGAGGCAGTAAAGCAATGGCATCTTCCTTTGCCAATAGGGAGGTAAGGCATTCCGTATGCTCACTTTTCCACTCTATGGTTACCTCTGTGTTTGGATCAATTCCATTTTCTTGTAAAATATAATTCAGTGCATACTCCGGTGTAGCTCCTTTACCGCTGGCATAAATGGTTTTTCCTTTTAAAGAATCTATTCCTTCTAATTCTTCTGCCCCCACTAAATATAATACTCCCAGAGTATTTATCGCTAGTACCTGTATTTCTCCCTCTGTGTTATGATAAAGTACAGAAGCCAGGTTTGCCGGTATAGCTGCAATATCTACCTCTTTTTTTACTAAAAGAGGTGCCACTTCATCCACCGCAGAAACTATAGAAAAATTATAAGTATAATCTGTCAGCTCTCCCTGATCATTTTTTTTCATAAAATCAACCATTCCCATGGCCGTAGGACCCTTTAGTGCTACTGTTCTTATTTCTGCCATCTTTTTAGAAGTCTCTTCTTCCTTTTGTGCTTCTGTTACCACTTCTTGTGATACTTCCTCATTTACCGCAGTTTCCGGATTTTCCACTATTTGGTCTTCTTTTGTACCTGTACATGCAGTAAACAATAAGGATAAAATCAAAAGACTGCCTGCTAATAAGCTTCTTTTTTTCATCTTTTCTCTATTCCTTTCACTCTTTTATTCCTTATTCCGTATAAAAAGTCTATGACCGTGTCACAGACTTTTTATCTTAACAGCTAAGCCTTTGGCTTCCTGTTGCTTATTATCTTCTACATTCTAACCCCAGGCTATTTTTTTTGCAATCCACAATACCAAAATCAGAAAGATCAAGGAACCGGCTATAAAAAGTCCAAGTTTTATTTTTGCTTCTTTACTTAACTCCTGCTGCTCTTGTTCTCCTTCTACTGAAGTTTCTCCCTCTTGCAGACTCATATCTTCCTGCTGTCCATTTTCATTCTCCGATAATATCTCCTGAGAATCTACCTCCATGCTTGCTGCACTATCTGAAGATTCCTTCCAGCTTACCATAATAGGAGATAAACCGGTAACGTAAAAGTCAAGGTAATGTATTCCATAGCTGTCTGTTCTCTCAGTCACCGCAGGTATTTCTATTTCTCCCGGAACCTTACCAAAATCATTATTGGTAAACATATGAGCTACCGCAAAATCATAATTGTCAGGATTAATCTGTCCCGGAACAGGAATACTGACTTTCAAATATCCGTCTGAAGGAAAATTATTCTTATTTCCCTTATTCCACGTAGCTCCGTAATCCTTAGTATAAATTAAAGAAACATCATACAGATTATTTTCTGATTCAGAAAATTCCGGATTATGATTTCTGATTGCTGCTTTCAGCTTCTCTTCAATCTCTTCCACACTTTGAATTCCTTGATTCCGCAATTCCTTACTTACTTTATTTTCAGGATAAGTTCCTCTTATTTCCAGTCGAATATCTTCTTTTTTTACGGTTTTATTATTCGTAAGGGATGCCGTTGTTTTATCTTTAATATTATCCTGTAATTTTTGTTGTTCTGTTCTGTTATCACTTACTGTTTGTGGCTTTTTATTATTAGAACTTTCCGGCTTCTTATCTGTTTTATTATCAGATACTGTATTATTATTGGAAACCGTATTATTACTGGATACCGTGTTATTTGTATTATTATTAGTAGTATTGTTAGAAACCGTATTATTTGTATTGTTATTGGAAGTATTATTAGATACACTTCCATTTCCTGTTCCCTGATTTTGATTATTTTGATTACTGCCTGTATTTTCTCCGGTACCGGGTTTTTGTGTTTGCCCAGTATTTTGATTTCCTCCGGTGGTATTTCCGGAAGTACTTCCTCCCTGAGTAGGTTTCTTGTCTGTTTCTTCTTCTTTTACCTCTATTTTATAAAGTACGACTCTGCCGGATATAATCTGATATTTATTTAAATCAGAAGGAGTAAATACCCAGGCATAATCTTTATTTGGCTCCACCTTAGTACTGTCAGGAAATACCCAGGATATCTTACCTTCTGCTGTAATACTTCCCTTTTCCAAATTGGCATCTGCCAAGGTCTTACCTTCAACGGTAATTTCTGTATAAGAAGGCTCTCCTTTTGGCTTTATTTTATCATTTCCCTGTACATTTTGTTTTAGAATATTACCGGTTACCTCTATGGTATCCTGAACTATGGTTAAGTTAGGATCCTTTGTTGCAATTTTTACCGTAACCTTCTTATCTTCTCCCACATTGGTATCTGCAAATTCTGCGGTAACAGTAATGGTATTTCCGCTAAACTGTTGTCCGTCCTGATCTAATAATACCAGTTTTGCCACTTGAGCTTTTGTTGTATTATCATAATATTTATCTTTAATCTGAGCATCCTGCAGACTTAAGGTCAAAGGTAGAATATCCCACGTATAATTAACCTCTTCCTTTCCTCCTCCTACCCAGGCATATCCTTTTTTTGGGGTGACGGTTACCAAATAGTTCCCCACATCTTTTCCCTGATTTCCTTTCAGAATATAGCCTTTATGAGAGGGAATCACCACAATATCATATCCTGTATATTTATAGGAAGATTTTGCCTTAGGCTTTTCTATTTCCGTATCTTTAAGAACTTCCTCTTCTTTATTATCCTCCTTATTCTTATCCTCTTCATCTTTGCCATCAGAACCCTGTCCCGGATTATCATCTGAAGCCGGCGGTGTATTGGAATCCTCTTGCTTTTGTTCTTTTACTGACCAGGTACCATCATCATTTAACTTTGGAATATCTTCACTTCCACTTTGAGATTTTGCAAATTGAAAGGAATCTTTACCTGCATTATTTGCTTTAATATAAATATTGGATAAATCATAATCTCCTGTAGATTGATTATTATTTCGTCCTTCTGCATAAACAGTAGTCTGACCTGTAACCTTTCCTTTTACAGTAAGAGTCTGCTTCTTATCTAAAATTAAAGATCCCTCACTGTCTAAATCAGATACCGTAACATTACTTTCCAATGTATTTAAATCTAATACAGCATCTTTTCCAATGCTTATGTTCATCTCTTCATCTGTTAAATTACTGATAGAGGACAGAACTAAATTACCGGAGGTTACTTTTAACTCACTAATATCATGAAGATTTAATTCTTTAGGATATTCTCCTCCCTTATATTCTACGGAAATTCCCTTATCACTTCCTGTTTTTCCCAAAATCTCTCCTACTGTAGTTTGGGCAACTCCCTCTAAAATTACCTTAATATCAGAATTTGTAGGATAATCTTTATCATTTCCACTATAACTATTTCCCGTAAAATTACCACCGGTACTACCGCTTCGATCTTCTACAGCTCCAAATCCGCAGATTGTTTCGATCGCTTTCTCTTTGTTTGATTTTACCGTAATGGTTACGGGAATATTTGATTGATTAGCTTCCTTCTTCTCTGAGAAATTTCCTGCAAAAATATTACTGATTGCCAGATCTCCCATTAACAGAATTTCACTTTTATTGCCTGATGGAGGTAAATTAACTGCATTATTTTCATAGCCTGTTAACTGACCACAGAATATATCAATATTTACGGGTTGAGAATTTCCCCCACTGCTTCCGTTTTTAACATCCTCCATAGTAAGAGAATATCCATTGGCAATAATTGCATTTCTTACAAAGCTTTCAAAGGTAAGATTCATCTTCTTAAAGGTTACTTTACCTCCAAGAACAATACCGGATTTTCTTAATGCTAAGCTATTGCCATCTCCATCTATTACGATATCTGAATCAATAATAAAGGGCTCATCTGTAGATGTTCCGCCTATAGTTATATCTTTCCCTAATTTTACACTTGAAACCTCATCTTTTATTGCTTTTTCTAATTCAGCTTCAGTAGAAACTACCCTAGGGGTGCTTTCCTGTGCCTTTAAGCTAACGGGAACAATCCCTAATATTGCTATTACAGCTGCAATTATCCATATTTTTTTCTTCATACCCTATCCCTCTTTTGTTATTATCCCCTGTTTGAAACTATGGCTATACTATTTCCTATAATCTAACTGATCACTAAGTCAGCAGTTTAGGTTAAAAATAGTAAATGTATAAAATAATCATCATTGACAGATTTCTTACGAAACATAATTCTTCCATCATATTACTAGATTACCACTTAGGCTTATTTCTGTCTATCCTTCCTTATTTCTTTCTGTACTTTTTATAAAAAAAACAGCAACCTTATCTTAGGATAAAGTTACTGCTTATCTTTTACATGGAATAGTCAACTCTTTTTCCAAGACCTCCCATTCGGTATGCTATTTCTTCCCATTCCACAGCCTGTAATCTCTTTTCAGATTCCAATTTTTCTGCTGTTTTCTCAATTTTTTCCCGAATGGACATAATCGATTCTCTATGTTTTTGAATTCCTTTTTCCCGCTGTGTAAACAAACCATTGCTGCTACCTTCCTTAACAACTTTTACCATTCTGTTGGTATAACTGTCATTTTTCATATAGCCTTGATTAAATCCATACAGTTCATTTATACGATGGGTTATTTTTACTGTTTTTTCCACTGTACTGAGATGGTCTAAACTTAACTTCTTTTCCTCAGCAACACGTTCACTTTGTTTACTCACCAGTATATTTGAGAAATCCTCTTGTACTTTTTCAACTATTTCTTCTTCCTGATTATTTTTATCTTCTCTGTTTTCCCCCTGCATATTTTTATTTTTTACAGGTTTTATTAACTGTCTGTTTTGTGATTTTGCTTCAAAGTATTTATATTGATTTTGATAAAAACCTAAATTCATTATTGCCTCCAAACTTGCTGACCGATTTACGGGTATTTTATCGAAGGCTTTTTTTCTTTACTTTATACCATTTTTTTATTCTTTAAGTTTCTACCGTTTTGTTTATATTTCTTTAGATTTTGCATAAATAAAAGGGTTGTTTTCTTCAGAATTTCTTTAGAATTACAACCCTTTTTCTTTATATTCCAACTATTCCTTCACTTCATAATCCATACATACTCTGGATTTTGTATAAGGTCTAACATTTTTATCTGCTACATATACATGATCAGGATGGATGGCATATTTCTTTAATGCATCCTCATTTTCAAATGTAGAATCCAACATTACATCAGCATTGGAGGTGGATAAACCTTCTGTCTGTACCTTAACATCAATTAATCCGGGAATTTTTCCTACCAGACTTTCCAGTCCTTCTTTGATTTCCTTTTTTACCTTCAGCTCTTCTTCCCCGGATAATTCATCTTTTAGCTGCCATAAAATAATATGTTTTACCATCAATAAAACTCCTTTGCTCTCTTTCTTATCTTATTCTGCTAATTTAAGAATTTCTTCTTTAGAAATCACACCTACATTTCTTTTTACTTCTTCTCCGCCTTTGAATACAATAAGTGTGGGAATTGTCATCACCTTAAACTGAGAAGCTAAATCCGGCTCTTCATCTACATTAATCTTGCAGAATTTAATCACATCTGTTTCTCCTGCCACTTCATCCACAATAGGTGAAAGCATTCTGCATGGTCCACACCAGCTTGCCCAAAAATCTACAATAACAGGTTTTTCACATTTTAAAACTTCACTTTCAAAAGTACTCTTTTTTACATCTACTACTGACATTACTAGTCCTCCTTTTTATCATACATTTTTAACATTTCCAGAATTGCATATGCTACTCCATCCTCTTCATTAGATTTTGTTTCATATTTTGCAATCCTTTTTATTTCTTCATCTGCATTCGCCATGGCAACTGTGGCTCCAAAATCCATTTCCATCATGGAATAATCATTCATACTGTCTCCAAAAACCATTACTTCATCCATGGTATATCCCAAAGATTCAATATATTTTTTCAGTACGGGGCCTTTCTGTGCATCATAAGCGGTTACCTCCAAATTATATTTAAAAGATGAGCTTACTGCAAGTATTTTATTTTGTTCAATTTCCTTTTTTATCTCTTCCAGTAAATTAATATCCTCTGATACCAGGAAAAATTTTGTTATTGGCTTTCCTTTGCTCTTCATTTCTTCATAGCTGGAAAATACCTTTGTTTTGTCCCACATTAACTTATATAAAGGACTTTTCTTTAGCTCCTCTTTTGCAGCGGTATCATGAAAATACTTGATATAATTTAATATCCCTTCATCCACTTCCTCCCAGGTCCCTAGCATATAATTTTCCATCTCAGAGCAAAACATCATACCTATATTATATTTTTTAATTTTTCGGTATAAATATTCGCATTCCTTTTCCGGTAAAATAGTTGTCTCTATTACGTTTTTATTAACATCTCTTATTTGAGCTCCGCTACTTACGATGTAATCACATTTTATGGGGGTTAATTCCAAGGCCTGTAAGGCACTGATAAAATTACGGCCTGTTACTACGATAAAACGATATCCCTTATCACAGGCCTGCATAATTACTTCCTGTGTTCTTTTGCTTATTAAATGATTTGAACCAAGAAGAGTCCCATCCATATCTGCTGCTATTACTTTTATCATAATACTTAACCCTTTCTCTTTTTTTAATCTTTATCCTCTTACCATAGTGATCCTATTTTTCCTAACCATACTAATTTTGCTATTAGTAAACTTTGTGTATTTTTCACTGCTTATATTTTATCTAAATTTTTATAAGCTGTCAAAACAGGAAGATTTTTATTTCACTATATTTTCGTGATATGGTCACAGATTAAACACAATTATTACGTATAATGATACCGTAACTATTCATTATATACAGGAGGTTTTATTTTGCAATATTTTATTTCATTTTTAGAAGGAATTATTACCTTTATTTCCCCTTGTTTACTTCCTATGCTTCCTATTTATGTTTCTTATTTTGCAGGAGGTAATACAAAGGATAGTAAAAAAACACTTTTCAGTTCTCTGGGCTTTGTATTGGGCTTTACCATTGTATTTGTTTCCATGGGTGCTCTTGCCGGTACCTTAGGAGGATTTTTAAAATCTCATCAAACTTTAGTAAATATCATATCCGGTCTTGTAGTTATCTTTTTTGGATTAAATTTTTTAGGTGTTTTCAAATTTACTATCTTTAAAGGCAGTAATAGAAGCTTTAATACAGATAATATGAATTTCTTTTCTTCCATCCTTTTTGGCTTTATCTTTTCCTTAGGCTGGACCCCTTGTGTAGGTGCCTTTCTTGGTTCAGCTTTAATGATGGCTTCTCAGGAAGGACATGCTGTTAAAGGTATGATTATGCTTCTTCTTTACTCCTTAGGACTGGGAATTCCTTTTGTTTTCAGTGCATTATTAATTCATAAATTGAAAACTGCATTTGATTTTATCAAAAAACACTATAACATTATTAATACCGTATCCGGACTGCTTTTAATTCTTGTAGGTATTTTGATGGCAACCGGTACTATGGGAAAAATGTTGGCACTTTTATCATAATTTGAAAGGATTATTTCTATGAACACTAAAAGAAAAACTATTATACTAATTTTTATTTTCGTTGCCCTATTAATTGCAACTTCTGTACTTTATACCAATTTAAGTAAGAATTTCACTGTAGGCGGACTTGTTTCAGATCAAGGAGAAGCTTCTGATAATACATTTGATGAAACTGTTGATGAGGCTTCCTCTAATGAAGAGGAAGTACCTGCTACAGAAAAGGAAGAATCTGCTTCTTCCCAAGCTAATAAAAAACAGGCTCCTGATTTTAAGGTTTATGATAAAGATGGAAACCAAGTATCTCTCAGCTCTTATTTCGGTAAACCCATTATTTTAAACTTCTGGGCCAGCTGGTGTGGACCATGTAAATCAGAAATGCCTGATTTTAATGAAGCTTATGCTGCATACGGTGAAGATATCCATTTCTTAATGGTAAATTTAACTGACGGCTCCAGAGAAACAGTGGAATCAGCTTCTTCCTTTATTGAAGAGCAAGGGTATAGTTTTCCAATTTTATTTGATTCCGATTATAGTGCTTCCATCACCTATTCTGTATCCTCAATACCTACCACATATTTCATTGATTCAGAAGGATATTTAGCAGCTCATGCTATGGGTGCTATTGATGCTTCCGTATTACAACAGGGTATTGATATGATTTTTTCTAAATAATTTACTTTTTATTTAACTATAAATACATTATGTAGTATTTTTTAACATACATAATACTTTTTACAAAATGTTTGTTGTATACGGAATATAATAATTTTGTTGTATAAAACCCGAAAAAATAGTTTTTAGATCTATTTTCCGGGTTTTATACAATAATTTATCCATACAGCTTCCTGTTTTACATTTGATGACGCACTACTTCATATTCATCATTATTTCTGTAATAGGGACATTCTCTCATATTTTGGCTAATAAATTTATACATCTCATCTTCATCCAAGTTTATTTCACAAACATAATACTCCTCTTCTTCATCATACTGATAATATAAACAGCTATCACAACAATTCATTATTTCTCCTTATTTATTATATCCACATTTTCTTAAGATTCTATTTCTCTTATTATACCATGGATTTTTGTCTTAACAGAATAAATTATTAAAATAAAAATTAGTGTAACGGTTTCTAAATAACTATACCATTCACATAGAATATTTTTCTGAGAGTGAAGTTCAAAAAACGTAGGCGTAGCGGGCTACACTGAGGATTTTTGAATCTTTGCTATCAGGAAAATAGGCCTGTGATATGGTATAGTTAATTTAAAACCGTTGCACTAGAATCTTCTATTATTTTTACATATTATCATTTTTTAACCATAAAGGAGAACGTGTTATCCGTAAAATATTAGATATGGCAATAAGAAGATATTGTAAGATTGCAAACATTCCACCACGTTCCTGTCATAAAATCAGAAAGACATTTATTTCGACTTTAATAGATACCAATGGAATCTCTAATGATGAAGGAAGAAGAATTGCCGGACACTCAGATTTATCTGTTACAAATTCATGTTATGTATTCAACCGGAATCCGGCATCACAGACTTTGGATATTCTAAATGATGTTTTATAGAAAATGTATGCAAGATGCGAAAAAAGTACTCAACCAAAAAAATAGAGAAAACATTGATTTTTCAACGTTTTCTCCACATTTTACAATGAGCGTGCGGGGATTCGAACCCCGGACAACTTGATTAAAAGTCAAGTGCT
>JAFXGR010000128.1 GCA_017520155.1 Lachnospiraceae bacterium | reverse complement strand
TCCCTTAAGCTGCTGTACCTGAGTAGCTTCTGTATAGCTATATTTAATCGCTTTGTCATAGTCTGTTCCTGCTGCCAGCTTCTTTCCATTGCTATCATAAAGTGTAATGGCAGGCTTACAGATATTAGCTTTATTTTGGTATATCACACCTGTAGCCGTATTTTTTATTTCTTCCGCTGACAAGTCGCTTTGAACAATATTAAATTTTTCAACATACTTACCTGCATAGCCTCCTTTACCTGTAATGATTACTGTAGGTGGCTTCTTTGGATCCTCTTTTCTTCCTACAGCTTTATTATTGGCATAGCTTAAGCTATAATCCACGCCCTCTTCCAGTAATATTGCATTCTCTCCTTGGCCATAGGTAACCACAGGCTTTGGTAAGACTCCCCCCTTGGTATAGGGCTGATCCGGTATTTGCTCTACCTTGATTAAGCTCTTCACTCCGGTCATATTATGGGCTGAAATTTTAAAGCTCTTATTAACTTTTCCGGTATATCCGTTTATTCCCGTAAAGGTAATTGTTGCCGTTCCTGCCTTATGATTATTTTTATAGGATACAGTATAATCCCCTGTTCCGTCTCCCTTGTCCTCTTTTAGGAAAACTTCTGCTCCATGCTGATCTGCATAAACAAGATTGTACTTATTCTGAACTACCTCTTCTCCTATATATTCTACAACAGAATTCAAGCCTCTTATCTGTACCTTGCTCATGGCAATTCCGGTAATCTTGAAGGTTTTCTTTATGGTTCCCGTAAACCCTCCCTCTTCCATTCCTTTAAGTACCAAAGTTGCTGTTCCTACTGCTGTATTCTTCTGATATTCTGCCTGATAATGCTTTCCTTCCTGCAAGATTTCTTCTTTCTTATCAGTCCCACTTCCGGTGATATTTACCAGGCTTATGTTCTGCTTAATTCCCTCCTCTGTAAGGGCTTCTATGGTCCATGGCAGAGTAGCTTTAAAGTTGGTAAGCCTTGCCTTACTTAATGCTGTACCTGTAATTTTAAAGGTAGCTGTTCTACTGCCGGCATATTGACTTTCTTCCTTTGCGGTAATGATTACCGTTGCCGTTCCCACTGCCTTATTATCTTTGTATTCTACTGCATACTGATCAGCACCGATAATCTCTTTTCCTTTTTTCAAAATGATTTCCGGTTCAATTCCTTTTTCAAAATCTGTAATATCAGCATATTTCTGATCAGGAATCTTGGTAAGGGTCAGTTTGCTGATCAAGGGTTTTTTAGTAATATTTTGTGTTAGGATAATTTCTCCGCTGTAGTTTCCTTTTCCTCGAAGGATAATCGGATATCCCGGATTCTCTTTTGCCTCCTTAAAGGCATTACTGTCATAATCTTCACTCTTGGTATCAGTTCCGGGGTAAATAAAGGTAAAATCTGTTCCGGCCTTAAGCTTTATTACTTTATCTCCCTGCTGATAGGATACTGTAGTGGTTCCCTTTTGCACCTTACCATTGTAGGGCAGAGTAATTACTTTATCTGCCGGTATTGCCTTGGTAAAATCTAAGGGTAATATTTTAAAGGTTTCTACTATGGTTCCGGTATAATTTCCTTTTCCCGTAATGGTAATTGTCGCTGTTCCGGCCTTTAAGTTATTTGTATACTTAACTGTATAATCCTTATTTAATTCCAGCCTTTGGTTAGCATGCCATACCTCCATTTCTTCCTGGAGAACATTTTTACCGGTATACTCAACCTCCTTTTTTATCCCCTTTACCCACAAATCTTTTGGAGTATCTACTATATTCCCTTTAGCAGTATAGGTTGTCTCTTTTAGCTTATAGTTAGGATTTAAAAGTGTAACAGTTACTAACACATCTAATTCCGTTCCTGCCTGAGCGGTAAGAAATTCTGCCTCTGCTGTATAGTCCCTTTCATTCTCCAGTTCAACAGGTTGAGAATCTTTGTCAGTAAAGCTAATCTTCTCTATAACGGCGTCTTTTGTTTCATCCAATAATTTATCTTCAATGGTTACTTCTTTAATACTTACTTCTTTTTGCAAAATAGAAAAGCCGTCTTCCTTCACTGTTTCTTCATAATTCTCATTAGAAGGAAATACTGCCTTTATGGTATAAGTTCCTGCCTGAGAAGGAATTTCCAAAGAAGGACCATAGGCTGTGCCGTCCTGTAATTTCCCTGAATACGTATAGCTTACCTTATCTGTTCCATTGGTTGATGATTCTACTACAGGTACCTTGGCTTCTTCCCCATAGATCCAATCTGCCATAGTTACCGTAGCTGTTCCCTGACCCTTATGTACAATAATTTTTGCTACTTCGGTTTTTACTACCGCCGTCTGTTTCCCTGTAGCCTCCTGATTTGTGTTGGTAATTTCACAATAGTAGTAGAAGTCTCCTGCCTTTTGTGTATCAGGAGTAAACTGTGCCTGTATTTTTCCCTCTAATTTTTCACCACTATTATTGCTGTTCACAGTGCTTTTATACCATTGGTAGGATAGACTGCCTTCATCTGTAACCTGAGCTTTTACTGTAATTGGGTCAGCAGCTTGATTTAAGCTATAGGTGTAATCCTGAGGCTGGGCAGTAATGGTAGGCTGGAGGGCATCTATTGGTTCTGTGCTTTCTCCAGATTCTATAATAAAGCTAACAGTTTTTTGTTTTCCATCTTCTGTTAATTCCTGTGGAAATATAATATAAAACTCATAGTTTCCTTCAGGTAAACCAGCATTTCCATTTAATTCATTGATATACAAATTTGTACCTATAAATTCAAATTTATACTCTTTATTATTAATTGAGCATGTATAGTAATAGTAACCATCTTCATCCGGCCCTACTTTATTTAACATCCTTCCCTTATACATAATATTTATGGGTAACCAGCTAAGCTCTACATACTCTACTTTTTGATTAAACCTAATATCTAATCCTTCATAAACAACCTGATTTTCAGGTAAAACTTGAATACTTTCAGCCCCCTCTTTAATTACAACATCTGTAATCTTAGGCTCTTCCTGTTGACCTTCCCCGGGAGCTCTCCAATTCCCCTCTTCATAAACAAACTCCATATTGTCATCGGAGGTAGGGGGAGCTAATCTAAAGCTACTCTCCAAAGCTCCCGTTGTTTTTATATAAGTGTGACCTTCCCAAGGCTCTCCTCCATATCCACTATAGGAAATACTGTCAATACCTACCAAAGTGCTTCCGGTAACATTTCCATTAATGGTCAGGCTCTGTCCGGCGTTTAAAATTAAACTTCCTCCACCACTAAAATTATTAACCGTGATATCATATATCTGCGATAAATCTAAGATACTACCTGTCGGAACCGTTATATCTGCTCCTTCATAAACAGCGGGATCCCAATCTTTTTCCTGCAATATAACATTAGGGTTTTCTTCCCCCGAAACGAGCTCTAATCCGCCTAAATTTTTCACCCCTAGGGTAGTACTGTAACCGTTATTAGTAGAAAGTCTTAATTTTGCTCCTCTACCTTCATTCCCTGTAGCTCCATCAATAATCCCGATATTTTTAGGATCTGTCAAATGAAACTGTGTATTTTCCAACACCTTGCAAGCTATATCTGCATTAATTTTATCCGTCAATTGATCAGACGTATTACTGCCTAAAAAAGTACCCCCATGACCATAAATATTAATCACTCCACCACTAATATCATCTAGGGTAATATTAACCGGGAAGTTTACCCCCCTATCCTGATTGTCTGTCGGTGTACTTCCCTGTTCCGGTGTAACATTATAAATATTGCCACTATAAATATTCAATCCCTGACCAAGTGTGTTAGATAACTTAACTCCTTTTAGTTGAATATTTGATTCTTGTCCGGAACTTGTAGTGTAGTTACCATTGTTTATTACTCCTCCTGCTGCAATAGTAAAAGGATCATAGGCACTCCACTGTATAGTAGTATTATAAATATTTAAATTATGTCCATTTGCAAAAATCCCTAAATAAGGTGTAGTTATAAAATTCAACGCTGTCCCATTTAGGGTTAAATCAGCATTCATTACTATTCCTGCCCGAGAAAGAGTAATACTACCATTATTTAAAGTAACATCCTTATTTATTACCAGGGGTATATCTCCAGAAGGCTGATCCGTACTTATACTTCCACTAAGAGTATAAGTTCCTCCATTTTCAAGCGCTTGTGCCAGCTGGGTATAATTAGTAATTGTACCACCATCGGTAATTTCAATTTCCGGAGTCTCCACAATCGTTGGTCCTTCCTCTAAAATTGTTATTTCCGGTATTACTTCCTTTGATACATTTTCCTCTTCTTGGGACATTTCTTCATCTAAGGATATTTCCTCATCTAAAGATACTTCCTCATCCCAAGATACTTCTTCCTCCTCAACTATTTCGTTTCCTGAAACAGCGAAATTACCCGAAATGGAATAATCCGTGTCTGCCTCAGTTGCGTAGCTGCTTATCCCTAAATTTGTGATTAATAAAACAGCTGATAACAAACTTGCTAATAACCTTCTTTTCATGGTTTCCTCCTTATATGCGTAATTAACCGTTATCTTTTATATCGCACGAAATCAGATTACTATTTAGTATTATTTAGTTTTTCTATCATAATTTTAGCTTTCACTTTTAGTTTTCTTTAGAATTAAAGTAAAAAAAGAAGGCTCTAAAATAAAAACAGGAGAATCTGTGACCTCCAGAAATCACAAACTCCCCTGTTTAATTCTTCTTTTTGCTACTGACAGCTTATTAATTTAATTCCTTCTTTTCTAAGAAGGTCATCCTTTAATAATTGATTTTATCCGTATACAATCCTATACAATATTTATCCTTTATCATTTGGCAGCCAAATTCTACCACCATTTCATGGTCTGGCTTTGGATTCCAAAGCTAATTTCTTTTCTTCCTCCATAGCGTCCCGAGCCTTCAATGGTAACCTTGGCAGTTCCCTTATTGGTATTATTACGATAAGAAATAATACGGAAATCATCCATTCCTAAGGTTTCTTTTCCTATTTTTACCGTAATATCCTTCTTATCCAAAGTAATTGCCTCTCCCGTGTAATACCACTTCTTTCCTTTGGGAAGAGTCACACTTGCCTTGGCAATGCTCATCTTCTTTTCCAAAATACGGTACTTGGTAGATGCTTCTCCCTGATAATTACCTTTTCCTGTTACCTTAACGGTTACTGTTCTTCCTGCCTTTAAAACATCTTTTTTCCCAAGCTCATGTCCAAATTCATCATAATATTTTATTACTGCTTCATAATCCTTTCCCTTGGAGAGAGCTTTATCATTGTTGTCTGTCAGCTTTGGTACACTAATATACTTTCCGGCACCTGCTTCTTCCAGGTCTGCTGCCCAAATATTTACCTCTGCAATATCTTTTGGTTCGATTTCAAAAGGAACTTCCCTTTTCCCGGAATAATTTCCCATACCTGTAATTACAACAAGTGCATCTTTCTTGTTATCTGTAAATGAATTTACATTTTGATTATTTTTGTAGGATAGCTTGTAATCCTTATTTTCCTTTAAAGGTTCTCCCTTGAATTTCACTGTAACCTTTGGCATGGAGCCATTTTTTTCATACTGAATATTCTCTACCGGATCTACTGTTATGCCGCTATTTTTCATCTCATAGGCAACAATTTTAACATTCTTCTTTATGCTTCCGGAATAACTATTTTTTCCGGTAATGGTAACCTGTACCGTTCCTTTATCCTTCCTTTTACTGCAGGAAATCTCATAATCTTGCGGAGTAAGAATTTTTACTTTTGTTTCTTTTCCCTCTTTATAGGAGTAAGTAAGCACAATCTTATCCTGTAACCGTTCATCATCAGGCGTAAGGTCCTCTCCATTATAGATTACTGAGGCCGGAATACTGACCTTAACCTTATTCATGGGAATTCCTGTAATATTGAATGTGGTGCGAAGAGTTCCTTTATAGACTCCTTTTCCCACAATTACTACTGTATGGCTACCGGCCTGAATACAGGGTTCATAAATCAGCTCATAGTCCTGATTTAGTACCAGTGGTATTTTATTGTAGGTAAGCTGAAGCAAGCCCTCTACATCTACCGGATTTCCGTCGTAGATCTGATTGGGAATCTTCACCACCTTTACCTTACTTAAAAGTATCTCTTCCGTAGATGCTATTTTAAGGGTAATTTCTCTGCTTCCGGTATAATTATTAATTCCTTCTATCCTAATCTTGTATTCCCCGGGCTCTACAAAGGCCTGTGGATTGTCTGTCCCCAGGTAAGTAACCTTAAAATCCTTCTTATTGGCTAAGCTTTTTTATTCCATAGTACCTTGGGAACAGGAAGTTGTTTCTTATTTGCTTTATAAGCCAATGCTAAATCATCAATGATGATGTCCTCATCTTCCAGACTCTTTCTCTCAATGACAAAGTTCTCTGTTACACTTCCTGTATAATTTCCTTTTCCCTTAATGACTACCGTAGGAGCCTTTGAAAGCATTTCCGGTGAAAGATCATTGGCATTAACATTATTTTTATAGCTAATGGTATAATCTGTTCCCTGTGTTAACTCTTGGTCTCCATAAAAAACCTGCACCTTTTCCGGCTGTACCTTTGTACCGGTGTAGGCAAGAGGCGCTATTTCTTCCATCCAAAGCCCACGTTCATCCTTCCATTTAGGATACAGGGTAATGGCTCCTGTTTTATCCTCTATCCATTCTATGGGATTTCCTTCATAATCCTCATTATCGTACCAGCCCACAAAGATAAAGCCTTCTTTTTGACCCGGTTCTTTCAGCTGAATCCCTTTTTCTATGGTATATAGAGTAGGATTTAAACTATTGTCTATTCCCTCTTCCAATCTATATTTAATGGGATATTGCTGATATTCTATTGCTGCATAGAATTCTTTATCTCCTGTGCTTGCTTTGGGTATCCCGGTAATTTTTTCTCCGGTAAGCTCCTTATTGGCATACCAGCCCACAAAATTAATTCCCTCCGGTAATGCAGGTTCTTTTAATAAAATTTCTTCATCTTCAATGGTGTATTCTGCAGGATTTTCTGTGGCTATAGTATTCTCCTGTAAGTAGTAATTTACAGAATATCTGACAGCCTCATAAACAGGATAGATTTCTAGCTTCTCTGTAACTTTCGTAAAATCCTTATCCCATTTTACGAAACTATATCCTACTACTTCTTCGACTATAGGTGCTATAGCTGCCTTTCCTTCTTCTACCTGTACCCTGTGGAAAACATCCCCTTCTTTATCCATAAAGGTCACTGTATATAATGCAGGCAATACCTTTACACTACAGGTAGCCGAAACCTTCTTCCCCTTATAATCTGTAGTGGTTGCTGTCACCGTAGTGGTTCCCACTGCTACCGGTGTAATTACACCATTTTCTACTTTTACTATCTTGCTGTTTTGAGAGGTCCACTGTACATCCTTTTGAGTTTTTCCTGTTGGCAGCTCTATAATCTCTATTGCTGCAGTTTCCTCTTTCCCTATTTCAATTTTATTTTCCTTTAACACAAGAGCAGAAGTATAAGGGATATAGGTTTGTTCTGCAATATCACTGGTAATATACCCTTCTCCTACTGCTATAGCTCTTATTGTCACCTGATTTTGAATGGGAATAGCAGTAGTATATAGGTTTTCGCCTTCCTTTGGATTTGTTCCGTCTAAGGTAAAGTATATTTTTGCCTGGGGATTTAGGGATTTTAATTCCACGGTTTCTCCTAAGGCTACATATGCATCTTTTTTAACAAAAATGGGGCTTTCCAGCTTCCATCTTGCATAAAGCGTAAGATTCTCATGAGTACCTTTTTCAACACTTATTACTTTATTTAAGAAATTACTTTCCTTGTACCAGCCTTCAAATACTGCTCCCGAGTTACCGCTTGCATCTTCCAGATTAAAGGTCTCTGTTTCTATCGTATATTCTTTGGGGTTTTTACTGTGATTTACTCCATTTCCCAAGATATAATTTATTTTATACTTAATGGGAGTAAACTGAGCATATAAGGCTAACTCACCTTGGATGTTTTTATAGCTTTTATCCCAGCCTGAAAATTCATAGCCCAAATCAGCTGTTACCTTTGGCGGAGTTGCATCCTTACCTTCCTTTACAACTTCTTCTTTTAAGCACTGATCTCCCTTCCAAAAAGTTACTTTATAGCCATCTTGTATTACTGTAATTTTGCATGTAGCACTTATTCCATCTACTGTTATGGTAATATTACAGCTTCCCACTCCTTTGGCGGTAACCTTGCCCTCTGTTACTGTAGCCACCTGATGATTATCGGATTTCCACTCTATAGTTTTAGCTGTGGCATGAGACGGGTAAGTAGAATACTCTAAAGATAATTGTTCTTCCAAAATCAGCTGTGCCGTATCCTGTAATACCACTTTTGTTACGGGGGCTTCAATTTTATTGGCTAATTCAGCCGTATATATTTTAAAATCTTCTTTATACCTAGGATCTTGTCCTATTATATATTTAATCACTCCCCCCTGATTAGCCATTCCATACATATAGCCTTCACTGCTCTTTGGATTTGCATATTCCAAGGTTGTCTGATAATTTTCCAGATTTACACTATAGATTCCATCTGCCTTATTAAAATATAGCTTATCCTCTGAGCCGAAAAGTCCTGAAAATGCTCCTTGCCACCATCCATTATCTTCCCAAACATACCATAAGCCCAAATTACATATGGTCGTACTTTCCATTGTGGAAAGCTGTATTTTCTTTATGGTTGAATCTGATGAACTGATATAATAATATCCATGATCCTCATATACCATTAACGAGTCTATTCCAAGCCAAAAATGATTATCATAGGCGGTATCAGTCGCTGTTAAATCCACAGCACTTCCATTTTTCACTATTTTCCAATCATAGTGTCCCTTATCATTTACAAAGGAATTATCGCTGGAAAACATATAGTAATGTCTTACCCGTCCCAGCATATCCCTTACAGGATCATCCCAGGTAACGTCCACATGGTAATAATGCTGTCCCAGCTTAACCAAGTTCCAGGCATGATTCATCCCATTACTGGTAACCATAAGACACTCTATTCCCACTTTTTGACACAATAACTTATAGGCCAAAGCATATCCATTACATACTCCTGTTTTATTTACCAAAATACCATAGGCACTATAGCTTGCTTCCGGAATTGTATCATTAAGGTAGTTATCATAATCATATGCACAGTTTAATACAAGGTAATCATGTAATGCAATGGCCTTCTCTAAGTCAGTCATTCCCGGCTCTATGACTGATAGAGCATTTTCTACCTCAATCTCAAATTGTTGTTCATTATATCCCTCATAATACAAAGGGATTATTTCCTTCACAATCCATCCCGACGGTGAATTCCCTTGCATGGGTACTACATTGTTTATCCAATGTACCTTATACAAATCCGGGTTTTCATTTACCACTCCATTAAAGAAAAGATAGGTATCCTGGAAATCAATTTCGTATTTTTGTAAATTAATTAGGGTTTCACTATTTTTAAGCTGTTGATACAAATATTCTTTGGCTTCCTTTGAATACTCTACCCGCTCCTCATTACCAAGGATGGAATAATCGGGTATTTCTTCTTCAGTTTTAGACCCAATTACATCCAAATCACCCTTTTGAAATAATTTTATCTCTCCCAAAATGGGAATTGGAGCAGCCGTATTCTCAGTTGTGTTCTTATTTTCTTCCTCTAGGCTTTGGATTAAAACAGGGTTTTCTATCATCTGTGTTTCTTGTCCTTTGGCGGAATTATTTACACCTTCCTCCTCCGCCCTTTCCTGAGCCCTTTCTTCTCCAAGAGCTTCTTCTGCTTCCTCTTCTTCTTTGTCTTCCACTCCCATGGTGGTTTCCTGAGATTCTTCTGTGTCTTCCTTTACCGGAGTTTCTTCAGCAACATTCTCTTCTGACTCTACTATGTTTTCCTCCTCTGATACAGTATTTTCAGATACGCTTTCTGCTGCAATAACCTCTGTATCCTTTAGGCTATCCATAGCATAGGATTCCAGACCCAGGTTACAGGTCAGCATAATTGCTGCTAAGAATGCTGATATCATCCTCTTTCTCATTTGTTTATCCTCCCTATTTTTCTACTACTTTAAATACATACGTTTTTTTAGCGGTACTACCATCCTTTAAGGAAAGTGTAATTCGATAGGTCCCCTTCTTATTTGCCATTAATCCCAACTTTTTCCCACCACTTACTGAAATATAATAAGGCTCTAATCCTGCCCTGTCTCTGTGCAGTACAGTTTCCTTACTGGGATAAAAGTTAACAGAGCCGGTATTTTCAAAGAAGAACTCAAAAGCATAGGCAGAACCTTTCTGAAGCACATTATTCTTTATCTCATAGTCCTTTAGCCCAAGCTTTTTCGTTTCTGAACAGGTTCTGATATAAAATCCTGCGGATAAATTACTTCCGTCTACAGTCTTTGCTGTAATATAAACACTTGTTCCATCCTCTGTTAATGCAGTAACATACCCATTTTTATCCACCCTGACAGCCTCCGGCTTATTACTGGTCCACTCCAATTTTCTTGAAGCTTGGGAAATACTTCCATAGGCAGTTTCAAAAACAGGAATCAGCCGAAGCTTCTTTCCCTTTGCCAGATACTGACTTCTTCCCGATACGGGAGCAATTTTTAACTGGCTTGGAGGATTACAGACTGTTATCCTACAGCTTTTTTTCAAGTTACTGCCATCCAGAGAACTAAGGGTAATAGTTGCTGTTCCTGTTGCTGTTCCGGTGGCGGTTACTCGAAAGCCTTGCCCTTCCTTCTCCACCGTAACCAGCCCCGGCTTATTACTTTCTGCCTGCCATAAATCTGTATTATCTCCCATAATTTCTACGCCAATCCACTGACTGGTGGCAGATTGATATGGGTTTCCCACACGAAACAGCTGTATATTGCTTTTTTCCGGCTTTAAGGAAATCATTTTTCCTTTTGTAACGGTAAGACTATAGTTTGCCAGAACCTGTGAGCCATCCTTTGCCTTTGCCTGAATTATACAATATCCAACTTCTCCTTCCATTGCCTCCAGAGCTTTTGCCTTGGCGGTTACTTTTCCCCAGGCATTGACAGAAACCTGGGGAAGGGGATATCCTTCCCGGGGCAATACAGACCAAATAACTGATTTATTATTAGCATCTGCAGGCTCTATATTTGCCTTTAAGGAAATACTTTTCCCTGTGGCTACGGTAGCTGAGCCGGAAATTATAATTTTCTCCACCGGCTGCTTTACTGTAATCGGAAGAAAAAATTGTTTGCCATATCCATCCCGTGTGGTTCCCACCAGTTTGGTGGTTCCTTTTTTTATCCCTTTTACCAATAGCTGCTGTCCTACCAGCTCCACCTTGGCAATATTTTCATTTTCCACCTTCCATAGAAGCTCTGTAATTTCTCCGATGGTTTTATCTTTTTTTGTAATCTGCGGTTTTATCTCCGCCTGCTGTGCTACATTCAGATTTACTGATTTTGTCTGAAATTTTACTGAGGAAACGGGATTTTCCTCTTTTACCACCTGGATAAGAAAAGTATCCGATACCCCTGAATAGGCTCCTCTCTCATTCTTTGCCGTAGCTATTATTCTATATTCTCCGGGCTCAGTGCTGCTTTTCACCGTAACCTTACCCCCTGAGACGGAAATTCCTTTTCCTGATTCCTGAACCTGCCATTTTACTCCTTTATCTGCCGTATAGGAGGGAAGTATATCGGTTTTTAGCTGTAAGATTTTTCCTGCTGCCACCCTATGTTCTCCGTTTTGGGAATAAATGGATATCTGTTCTGCTACAGGCTTTAAGTTATAAGTAGCAGAGACCTGCTTTGACAGCATACCATTCCCATTACTGACTGCCCTGGCTTTTAAAACTACTGTAGACTTTCCTTCTATTTGAAGCAGCTCCCCGGGATTATACTTTATAATCCCTTCAGTAAACCTTCCATCTTTGATGGTTATATTTTTTCCATCTAAAGTATAAAACACAGTGCTTCCGGGAGGAACACTTAAGCTGACTTCTATGCCTTTCTGTCTATAAGTACCGGACTTTAAAGAAATTACAGGCGCTGAAGGGGATGATGTAGAATTATCCAGGCCTAATGACTTTATCAGACTAATATATCCTTTTCCCATTCCACTGCCTGATACTTTAATACAGCCATTATCCATTATCTTTAATAAATTATCGACTCTTTTACTTCCTTCTCCCTGCACTTTCCCGGAAGAAAGTAAAATAGCTGCAATCCCTGCTGTTATAGGAGTTGCCTGTGACGTACCATTTAAGGCTGAATATCTGTTGCTTCCATTTATGGTAGCCGAAACAATGGAAGCCCCCGGAGCCACATATCGTACTGCACTGCTATGGTTAGAAAAAGCAGCTCTTTGGTTACTTTTATCTAATGCTCCTACCATAATTGCCCCCTGAAATGCTGCCGGGTAATAGTAGGAATTAGAGCCATCATTTCCGGCAGCTCCAAAGACGGCAATTCCTGCTTCATAGGCTTCCATAACCTTCCTTTCAAAAAGCCCATGGTAAACAACACTTCCCAAACTAAGATTAATAATATCTGCATCACACTCAATGGCTTTCTGAATACCGGCAATAATGGTATCTGTAGTTCCTGTTCTTTCTCCAATTACTTTTAGGGATATGATCTCAGCATCCGGAGCCACACCAACACCACCTAAGCCATTATTCCCTTTCGCTCCAATTAAGGCCGCCACATGGGTTCCATGACCATTGGTATCCTCACTGCCAATATTTTCATCGATCACATGGGTCTGTGCCTGAATATCCTCATGAGAAGGATTCAGTCCGGTATCCAATACGGCAACCTTTATTCCCTTACCTGTATAACCATAGGCCCAGGCCGGAGCGGAACCGATAACAGCATGATGCCATTGATAGTAGCCGCTGCTTTCCTTCAGATAGGGATCGTTATAAAAAGCCGGATTTAGCTCCATTACTTCTATGGACTGTATTCCTGTTTCTCCATCCTGTGTTTCTATGTTCACCTCTTCCAGAATAGAATAATAATAATTAGGCCAGGCCGGAGGAAGGAGTATCTCTTCTGATAGGGAAGCTAACACCGCCTCTTCCACCTGTACTTTTTCTTCCTTTTTTTCTTCCTTCTGATTTAGCGTAATGACAGCAAAGCCTTCATTTCCTCCAATATATCTTTTAAGCTGCCCTCCGAAGGCTTTGGCATATTGGAGAGCTTCAGCCTCATTCCCGGCTGCTACTATAATCTCATTTTCTACATAATCTAAGCCTTCTTCCAAGGATAATATTCGGGCAAGATTGTCTTTTAAATTTTCCTTTTCCTCCAGCTCACCGGGACTTAACCGGTGCCCTTCCTCTAATCCCGGAAACTGTACTGCTTCCTCTTGCGGACCATCTTCTTTCTC
>JAFXGR010000127.1 GCA_017520155.1 Lachnospiraceae bacterium | reverse complement strand
TATCGCATTGGAAAAGCGTTTACCAGAACCAGAAATCTTTCCTTTTCAAATTTAATATACTTTATCCTGCAGTCTACCCATAAGTCTATTTCTATTAATTATACTCAATTATTAGAAAAGCTTTCTCATGAAAAATTAACAAAAGTACTTTCTATTATACGTCCTGGAAGAAAGTTTGGCAGATACCGAAAGCATACTCGCAGACGATATTATACTCATATGAAAAGTTGTCTTTAGTTTATTAAAACATATAGATTCCAATAGCTGTTCTCAGTTTAGGGTACAGCTTTATTGTCATGTCCACTTCCTTTCTGACTTATGCGTCAATCATATTTAGTTTTTGTATATTTTTCTTAAGTTGACGACATTGCCCGTTTGACGGGTGGTCATGATTATCATCACGCCACTTGGAGAATATAATTACTTTGTCACAGGCGTAAGCGGAGCATGGAATTTTCAACCGGATAGTCTGGATGGAGAATGTAATACCATTCGCTTCATATTTATAAAGGAATGTTTTGGTGTGTATGAGCTTACGAATGAAGCAATGGAAGACATGATAGAGGAAGCCGGGCAGGAGATGGAATTTGATGAAAGGGGGTATACATATGGATGAATTATATACCGCAAAAGAAGTATCGAAGATTCTGAAAGTGAATGTCCATAAGGTCTACGATTTGATTCATGCCGGGTTACTTCCAGCTCTGAAGCTTGGAAGTATTAAAATAAGGAAAGAGTCCTTGAAAGAGTTCCTGAAGAAATATGAAGGTATGGATTTAACGGATTTAGATAATGTATGCAACTTAACTGAGCAAAAGATTTAAGATATTGACCGTGTATGTGTAATGAAAATTATGCATACACGGTTTTTCTGTGAGGCTCAATAGGTGCAATTTCCTTAGTAGAAGGGAGGCGTGCCTTATGGGTGATAAGAAAAAATCAAAAATGTCTTATAAGAGAGCCAATTATGTAAGTGAGAAAAAGATAGGAGCTGTCGGTAAACGACTGAAGAAGCCCGGAAGCAGAAAGCGTGGGAATGGAAGGGGAACTGTTGAACGTACCAAGAACAAGCTTAATCCATTTAAGGCAAAAGTGCCTGTAGAAGTCTATATAGATAAGAAGTGAAAGCCTCAAGTACGGTATAAGTCAATTGGCTCATTCCCAACAAAAGGACTTGCGGATGAGGCTTTGGCCGAATACAACAGAACACCATATGATCTTTCGAGCAAAATATTTACATTTCAGGATTTATATAAGGCGTGGTCTGCGGAGTATTTTGAAATGCTTTCAAGTGACAGTTCCATTAGAACAGTTACTTCGGCATATGCATATTGTAGTGGCCTTTATTATATGAAGATTCGCCAGATTGGCGCAGGGCATATTAAGGATGCCATGAATCACGGATATGTAATTGAGACTCGTGGAAAGAATAAGGGGCAGAGGAAGTATGCTTCACCCTGCACGCAGGAAAGAATTAAGTCTATGTGTAATCTGATGTTTGATTATGCATTGGAAAGGAATTTGGTATTAACCAATCCGGCAAGGGCATTCAAAATAGATAAGCTGCTGCGGGAAATTGAGCAGAAAGCCAAAAAGAAAAAGCCCTTTAGTCCTTCGGATGTTGAATTGCTCTGGGAATACCACGAGATGATTCCGTTTGCGGATATTGTGCTGATTGGTATATATTCAGGATTTCGTCCACAGGAGCTTGTGCTTCTAAGAACTGAGAATGTTTTCTTGGATGAGGGCTATATCATTGGTGGTATCAAGACAAGCAATGGTATTGATAGAATGGTTCCGATTCATCCTAAGATTAAAGAATTGGTTGCATTTCGTTATCAGCAGGCAACGGAGCTGTATCACAGTGAATTCTTATTAAACATTCCTTATGGTAGTTCATTTAAGCCGTTTACATACGATACCTACGAGTCCCGGTTTCATAATGTAATGGATGCGCTGAATCTGGTTGGATTTACACCACACTGCACAAGACATACCTTTACCTCACAGGCTGAAATGTGTGGATTAAGGGAAAGGGCAATAAAGCTTATAATGGGGCATAGCCTAAAGGGAGATGTTACAGATTATCATTACAAGCATACGAGACACAAATATTTATATGATCAGATATGCAAGATTGAATTTGGGAAAGGAGAGGATGACAATGAAGGAAGCGATAGTTAGATTTTCAGGGAAGAATATTCCGGTTACTGCCGTGGCAAAAATCATGGGTAAGGATCAGCAGTTTGTCAGACAGGCAATGATTGAGGGATTATTACCTATTGGAGTTGCTTTCAGGAAGAAGGGAAGTAGCCAGTATGATTTCTATATTAGTCCGAAGCTGTTATATGATTTCACCGGATTCTTCTTTGATGATGATTTGATGGATGAGTTTGATGCAGGTAGTGATGGTACCGAAGCATTGGAGGCAGATGGCATTAATAGTGAATGATGAATATTATATATAGGAAGTAAAAGGATGGTGGATTGTTGTGTCTACCATCTTTTTGCTTCTTTTGGAAAGTGGCATTTTTACTGATATTTCGTGTGGTTTTGTATTGATTTTTGGGTAGGTAAGAGGTATAATAACATTGTAGTAATTTGAACATTGACAGCATTGATGTATATTAGAATTTGCTATAGGTAGATTTGGTTCGGTATGATTCGTACTTTACCTACCCTGTTACCTACCCCAAAATCGCCGGAAAGGCAGTGTTTATCGGGGCTCACAGTTTCTATTGAAGAAGCTGCAAAGGCTGGTAAGTTCTAAGGTGAAGGCAGCTTATTTAGCTAAATAAACAGTGATTAAGCCACTTAAACTCTTTATGTAGTTTAAGTGGCTTATTTTTGTACAATAGTAAAATTTGTAGATGGATATGTGATATATCAAGGATGGCAAATTTGTATGTGGATTTGGTAGTACATATAAACCCTAGTGTATTAGCTGCTTGTTAGTTAGATTAATGTTTCAGAAGTTTCAACTAACATGAGGTCGAAGTATGGCTTATAAGTTATTCATGGTTTAAAGTATTACGGATGAGTTTCTGCTTCTATAAATTCATTTGACAAGAAGGTAAAGTGAGGAAAGCTAAAGAATTTTCTAGTGTAGTGTTTTCTAAATATCAATAATATTTAATAATAGATAAATTGACTAAAAACAGAGTTATTTAATTGAAAAAATCAGACAAACATAGTATACTATAGTTGTAAAAGTGTAATTATTTTAAGTTGGTTATAGAAAGAAGAATAATAATCTACACTTATTATCATGTTGTTTTCAACAGAGACTCTTTGGAAAAAGATATAGAGGATGAGTACCACAAAAGATAGGGTACATTATCGTGTTATGGTAAGGAGGGAGACTATGAAGATTAGAGAAGATTATAGCTATTTGTTTTCCGTATTTAATAATAACAATAATAATAATGACCTTTTTAATGGTATTGATTTATCTGATTATGTAAGCATTAAAAATGGCAGTTATGGGAAGGCTTTGAAATCATATTATAGGGAAATAAACCAAAAGAATTCAAATTTAAACTCTCATAGTACGGGAAACAGCAGTAGTAACAGTACGGTGAAGAAACAGGAGATTTCCATAGATAGTACAAAAAAGGAGGAAATAACCGGATTACAGTCTTCTGTAAGTAGTTTAAAAGATTCAGCAAACAGGCTGCTGAAAAAAGGAAGTTCCTCTGTATTTCAAAATTCAGATAAGGAAGCAATATATAAAGAGGTTTCTAATTTTGTATCTAATTTGAACTCCCTGGTGGAAAAAGGAAGCGGTTCTTCCTTTGATTACATATCCAGAATCAGTAAGAGAATGTTAGATACTGTAAAGGATAATGAAACTGCCTTAGGTGAAATTGGTATTTCTTTAAAAGGAGGGAAGCTTGCTATAGATAAGGATACCTTCATGAAGGCAGATATAGAACAGGTAAAGAGCTTATTTAATGAAGCGAACTCTTTTGCAGATTTTGTTTCCAAAAGAACGCAAATCATTGAAGAATCTGTTGCCAATGTAGCCAGAAGAAATAATATTGATATTGAGGCAATAAAGAAGGAACAGCAATCCACTTTGGGAAACAGCACTATTTCCGGCAGCAGTAATAAGACAGATAATTCTGTGGATACTGTAAGGAAAGAAGAAATGACTAAACTGCAAAAGGAAGCAGAGGGATTGGAGAATACGGTAAATAAGCTTTTGGCCAGAGGAAGCAGCTCTTTGTTTAAGGCAGAATATGAAAAGGAAGATAAAGAGGCGCTGTATAAAGCAGTTTCTGATTTTGTTACCTCTTATAACTTAGTATACGAAAAGGGAAAAAGTGTTGATAATGATTCCCTTGTAAATATGGCAGAAAGACTGAATGATACCACTAATGATTTTCGTGATGAATTAAAGGAGATTGGTATTTCAGTAGAAGAAAAGAAATTATCCATAGATAAGGATACCTTTATGAATGCAGATTTTGGGAAGGCAAAGAAACTGTTTAATGAAACCAATTCCTATGGTTATTTCGTTTCCCAAAGAGCCGAAATGATTGAAGGTGTGGCAAAAAGCGAGGCCAACAGAAATAATCTTTATACAAAAGAGGGAATATATAATAATAACTTATCAGGTACTTTATATACAGGAAATATGTAGAGAGAGGAAAACGTTGCTGTTTATCGTTGTAAAAGTAATGGCAGTGTAATCTGCCTACTTAGAAACGTTTTTAGCCATGAGGCAGATTCAAGGAAGTCCACGGTATGCTGAAAGGAGAATGTATATGAGTATGATAAGTAGTGTAAGCTCTGTGAGTTATCATATGGCTGAAAAAGAAATTTCTGTATCAAGTTTGAAAAGCAGGAATTTAGAGTCCGAATTAACCAGTGAGCAGCAGAGACTAAATAAGCTTTCCGGAGATTCTACTTTATCAGAGGCAGAAAAAATAAAGGAAAAGTTAAAGATACAGCAAAAAATAGCAGAAATAAACCGAAAGCTTAAAATAGAACAAATAAAAGAGGAGCAACTTCAAAAAAATGAAGTTGAAAAAGAAAAGGAAAAAGAGAAGGAAGAGGTAAAAGAGGAGCAAATAGAATACAAGGAGTTTTCTCCCGAAGAAATTTATGAAATGTTAAGTGCAACCTCTACAGTTCAAAGAGAACGTTTACTTCAGAATACTGAGGAAAGAACAGAAGGAAGAAAAGATATACTGGAAGCTGAGATAAGAATGGATAGCCTGTACGGCAGCAAAAATCCGTATAAAGAAGAACAACTTTCAAAGATAAAAACCGATAATGAGATAAAGAGTAAGATACAAAAAGCTTTGGAAGAAAAAAAGCAACTTATTTTTTCTGAACGCGATATGCAAGTCTTCAAGATAGCATAAAGAAACTTGAGAGTCCTTAAGTTAGGAGCTCCTAAATTTTGTATTTTTGATTTTATCCTTACAGAAGATCATCACCATATCCCTGTTATTTATGAATGTTATCCTAATACATTGGAAATAGTAACCTGATTTAGTTACTTTTTACACCCACGACAATCACTTGCTGATTGACGTGGGGAGAATGTATGAATAAAGCCAAAGCGACACCCATCTCGCTGCAAGCGACTTTAAATATGGGTGTCGCTAGTTACTTTTGCACCTTAGCTGGCTAAGGTGTGAAAAGTAACCTGATTTATACGAGGAAAATGGAAGTATATATCCTTTGCTTGTAAATTCTCTTTGGGAAGTGTATACTAAAGACAAAGCTTATATTATGTGAACTAAAATGCGGTTTGTATAATCAGATTCATGGCATGTTCTGTGCCTTTTTATAAAAAGATATTTTATAACTTTTCATAAACTATATTATACGAACCAAAATACGGTTCGTATAATCAGATTTACGGCACATTCTGTGCCTTTTTATGAAAAGCTATTTCATAGCTTTTCATAAACTATATTATGGTAAATAAGCTGGCATAGCTTAAAATAGATGCATTATTGCTACTGCTTTTATACAGTTAAGGAGGGACCTAATGGAAGAAAAAAGTAAGAAGATTAAGACGAGACAGATGGAAAAAGACTTTTTAAAGAAAATGTCTACTATCGCAATTAATATATTGATTCTGTTTTTTGTTATTGCCGGTGGTATTGTTTTGATTATTTCCATGGACAGAAAAATTTCTTATTACACAGAGAAAAAGGATAATCTCTTAACAGCAGAGGCTGCCCACTACAGCTGGGGAATGCAGTTAAGTCAGGCAATGCTGAATAAAGCTGAATTTACGGGAGAGAAAGATGGAACAAAGTGTGATTTTGGGATGTTTCTTTATGGAGAAGAGATAAAAGGAAATCCCAAAATGCAGGAATTTTTTAGTAAAGTGGAACCGGTACATAAAACTCTTCACGAATCGGCAACCAGAGTAATCGGGTTAAATAAGATTAATGGAAATGAGGCTTTAAATGAGTGGAATAAGGTTGTACAGCCTACCATTGACAGTTTAATAGATCTCTTAAATGAAGAAATTGAAAATACAGCAAAGAGTGTAGAGAAAACAGAGAATATACTGACCATTTTATATGGAATAATTATTGCAGTAGGAGTGGCGGTTACTGTAATTATCTACTATACCATCTATTCTACCTATCGTTATGTAAAGAAAGATATCGTTGTTCCTGTGTTAAAAATACAGAAGGATGCAGTTAAGCTTGCAGAGGGAGATTTATCCTTATCATTTGAAGTAGATACACAAAATGAGGTATTGGAATTAGCAAATCAGTTGAAAGAAGCAGTTGGTGAGATTAAAAAGTATATTTCTACAGTTCAGTATGGAATGACTTCTTTTTCCAATGGAGATTTTACCTGTTCCTGTCCAATACAGTTTAGAGGGGAATTTATATCCATTCAGAAAAGTATTGAAGAGTTTCAGGAGACAATAAATCAAACTCTGTCTGAAATTGGAAAGGTAGCAGACCTTGTAGATTCCGGCTCAGAAGAGGTGGCGGCGGGAGCAACAGATCTGGCAAGAGGAGCAGAAGAACAGGCCCATAGTGTACAAGACTTATCCCATATTGTGGGAAAGGTTAATGAACAGATATCTAATAGTGCAAAGTATGCAAAAGAAGCCAATGATTATGGAATACAAACCGGTCATATTATTGAAAAAAGTTATAAGGAAATGAATCAGCTGGTACAGGCAATGGAGAAAATAGGAGAAGTTGCTTCTCATATCAGTGGTATTATAAAAACTATTGATGAAATATCTTCCCAAACTAATCTCTTAGCATTAAATGCATCCATTGAGGCAGCCAGAGCAGGGGAAGCAGGAAGAGGTTTCGCCGTAGTAGCAGATGAAATCGGAAAACTGGCAAAGCAATCAGCAGAAGCCTCCGGGGATATTGAAGAATTGATTAATCAGTCTTTGGTATATATTGAAGATGGACAGGATTATGCGGCTCAGATGCGTACCGGATTTGAAGCTGTGGCACAAAGCTCCGGGAAGATTTTGGATATGGTTAGGCAGATTGCAGAAGAAGCTGAGGACCAGGCTAATGCAGTAGACCATATTTTAGGAACCATTGAAGATATTTCCAATATAGTTTCCAATAATTCTGCAACATCAGAGGAAAGTTCAGCAGCAGGACAGGAATTAAGTAATCAGGCAACCAACTTAAATAGTCTTTTAGGTAAGTTTAAATATAAAAAGAGTTAAAACTATGCATAAATAAGGAAAAAAAGATGTCTTTTTGGGCATCTTTTTTTCGTTGAATTAAAAATGTATAAAAGAAAACACAACATCACCTATTGACATAGTAGGTTTTAGATGATATGATTCCTCTATCAAAAAGATTTTTATTAAAAAAATAAACTATATTTATAGAATAAAAGAAAAGGAGATGTACCAATGAAGAAAGTGTTAACCAGTCTTCCTGCCAAATTAGCCTTGGCCGTTATCGCAGGAATTATTTTTGGACAGGTTTTGTCCTTTAAACTTATGGAAATTGTTGTAACGTTAAAACATATATTTAATCAGGTAATTATGTTCTGTGTACCTTTAATTATCATAGGATTTATTGCACCAAGTATAACACAATTAGGAAAAAATGCATCCAGAATTTTGGGTGTTACTGTAGGAAGTGCCTATATTTCCTCACTGGGTGCTGCATTTTTTTCTGTTATTGCAGGTTTTTTGCTTATCCCCAGACTGAATATTGTAACAGAAGTCGAGGGAGCAAAGAATTTGCCGGAATTAGTCTTTCAGCTGGATATCCCTCAGATTATGCCCGTAATGTCAGCCCTTACCCTTTCCTTGTTAATTGGTCTTGCAGCAACCTGGACTAAGGCGGAAGTGATTACAAATATATTAGAGGAATTCCAAAATATAGTGCTTTCTATAGTACAAAATATAGTAATTCCTATTTTACCTGTATTTATTTTCCTTACCTTTACCGGATTATCCTTTGAGGGAATTATTACTACTCAGTTACCGGTATTTATTAAAGTCATTTTAATTGTTATGATCGGCCATTATATTTGGCTGGCAATACTTTATGGAATTGCCGGAATTTACACTGGGGAAAATCCCTTTGCCATTATAAAAAATTATGGGGAAGCTTATTTAACGGCAGTGGGAACGATGTCATCAGCAGCCACGTTAGCTGTTGCTCTAAGATGTGCCAAAAAATCAGAACCACCATTAAGAGATGATATGGTAAACTTTGGAATTCCTTTATTTGCCAATATTCATTTATGCGGTTCCGTATTAACAGAGGTATTTTTTGTAATGACTGTTTCCAAAATCCTTTACGGCAGCCTGCCTGCTTTGCCGGATATGATTTTATTCAGTGTACTTTTGGGAGTATTTGCCATTGGAGCTCCGGGAGTGCCGGGAGGAACAGTAATGGCATCCTTAGGTCTGATTAGCGGTGTACTTGGTTTTGATGAAACAGGAATTGCCTTAATGTTGACTATCTTTGCTTTGCAGGACAGTTTTGGAACAGCATGTAATGTAACAGGAGACGGTGCTCTTACCCTTATTCTTACAGGTTATGTAAAAAGAAAAGAGGAAAAGCTAAGTCAGAAGAAGCAATATGGCTCTGAACAGTTACAATAAAATTAAATAAAAACTTAGACAGGCTTAAGCTTAGATTAAGAAAAGGACGGTAGAATAGGGTTACCGTCCTTTTTTGGTAAAAAAGTTTACAAAAGTGATAAAACAGTAGGAGGATTTCAAATGAGAAATAAAAATATCTATATTATGAAATAAAAGAATAGCTTTCTTTTGGAAGACAGTTCATGGTAAAATAAAAACAGTAAACAGTAAAAACTGTTAATAAAAGATAAACAAAGATGATTATGGGAGGTACTTTTATGAGAAAAAAAATCTACTATTTATTGATTCCGATCTATCTTGCCACCTTTGCCTTTATTTTGTATATGAATGGAGTCTTTACAGGAAATTTATCCTCAGTGAGTAATTTAGTAATCAATGTGGGATTTTTAGTCCTTATGGGAGTACTGTTGCTTATGTCCATAAGAAGCTTTGCCCCTTTAGGTAAATGTGTAGAAGAACTGAAAAAACAGATATATTTTTTTCAAAAGGATGAAGGGGAGGAAGGAAAGAAAGAATACCGGGAACAGTATTTGCAAAAGAAAGATATTTTTTCTCATCCTGCCTTAAACCATGCATTTTTATGTTTTGAAAGAAACATGAGAAAACATAAAACAAGATTTGGTTATGATCCCGGCTGTGAAATTTCTGATTATATTAATGAAGATTTACTGGAAGGAATCGGGAAGAATCATTTTAACTCCAATATGCCGGGAACTCTTACAGGACTTGGAATTTTGGGAACTTTTTTAGGTTTATCCATGGGGCTTTCTTCTTTTAGCGGAAATGATTTAATGGCAGTTTCCGATAATATGGGAATGCTTTTGGAGGGAATGAAGGTAGCCTTCCATACCTCAGTGTACGGTATCTTTTTTTCACTTGTATTCAGTTTTATTTATCGCAGTATAATGGCAGAGGCCTATGGAGTATTAGAGGAGTATTTAGTAAACTTTCAGGAGTTTATGCTGCCTCTTTATGAGAAAGAGGGAAAAGAAGAGGGAGCATTAGTGATTTATCAGGCTTCCATGGCTAATTCCATGAAACAGATTTTAGAACTGCTGAAAGGAGAACACAGATCTCAGGCAGAAGCAGTGGAAAGTATTGTTACGCAGGTAAAGTCGCAGCTTTTAAGTGGTTTGGGAGAAGATCTTCGTCAGCTGGGATGCAAGTTAAAGACAGCTACAGATTCTCAAACCACCATAGCAGGAAGTAATAGGGAACTGGTAAAAGCAGTGGAAATGCTTCTTTTGGCCAATCGTGATTTACAGGAGAAAATGGAGAAGCTGGAGCTGCAGCAGGAAGGAATCTTAAGGGATTTAAAGCAGGAAAAAAGAGAGTTGGAAAAAACCTGTTTAGAATTAACCAAAGAAATCAGCGGTCAATTATATGCCTATGACAGAATGAGGGATTAAGATGAGAAGCAAAAGAAAAAACAGGGAGCCATTTAGGGAACAAAGCTACTGGCAATCATATTCAGATATGATGGCAGCTTTATTATTGTTTTTTATTCTGATTACAGCAGTAACCATGACAGTTTATCGAAAGAAAACTACGGACTTGGAGCAAACACAAAAAGAATTAAATCTGGCAAGAGATAAGATGGAACTGGTAATGGCAGATTTAGAGAAGTCTAATGAGGAACTTACCTTATCCTTAGAACAGCTGCAGCAGGCTTATGATCAGGAGGCATTGACACAGGAAGAGTTGAAAAAGGCTTATCTTGAGATTGAAGCATCAAAAGCCGAACTGGCCTTAACTAAAGGAGAGTTACAGAATATAGTAGGAATTCGAACAGACATTATCCATTCCCTGCAAAATATTTTTGATGAATCCAGCATGAAGGTAGATGCCCAGACAGGTTCCATTACCTTTTCTTCGGATGTACTGTTTCGCTATAACAGCTCTACTTTAACTGCACAAAGTCAAAAAACGTTAAAGCAGGTAATTCCCATGTACTTAAGTGTTTTGCTTCAGGAACAATATCGGGATTATATCGCAGAGATTATTATAGAAGGTCATACAGATACAGACGGCACATATCAAAGCAATATGGAATTATCTTATAACAGAGCTTATGCAGTGGCCTCCTTTTGTTTAAAGGAAAAAAACGGATTAAATAAACAGCAGATTGAGCAGCTGCAGCATATCCTTACGGTAAACGGAAGATCCTACAGTGATCCCGTCTATTCACAAAACAGTAATGCAATTGATATGGCAGCCTCCAGAAGAGTAGAAATTAAATTTCGTCTAAAGGAAGATGAGATGATAGAAAAGATTGCAGAAATTATTAATCGAGAATAGGATAAAAAATGATGGAAGAAAATAAAGCAGCAGATTTTTATAAATCTCTTGATTTCATGAAAATAGGGCAGGCTATTCATAAAGGCAACTGGCAGTCTGCTGCCATGACCTTAAGGAGAATGGAGAATAAGATGAAGGACAGCGGTGTATCAGAGTTTACTGCAAATTTTCAAGGCCTTCGTCAATGTATTAACCGAAAGGATAAGGGGGCGGCAAAACAGATTTTAGCGGTTGTCATAGCAAAGCGCGCTAAGTTTTTAAATAAGAATAGTGAAAACAGAAAGGACACCTAGTGCAACGGTTTTAAATTAACTACACCATATCACATGCCTATTTTCCTGATAGCAAAGATTCAAAAATCCTCAGCGTAGCCCGCTACGCCTACATTTTTTGAACTTCACTCTTAGAAAAATATTCTATGTGAATGGTATAGTTATTTAGAAACCGTTACACTAGGAGAGTTGTGAATATCTGACGGGAAAGGAAGAATAAAAGAAAGCC
>JAFXGR010000126.1 GCA_017520155.1 Lachnospiraceae bacterium | reverse complement strand
GCCCGCATAGCAGGTGGTTCTCTGTTTCGCACGTCTCCATTTCTCTGGTGAGAAACTCCGACGAACTCAACTGGCTAAAGCCAATAACAAAAAACCTCATTAGCTTTCACTAATGAGGTTCATTTAGCAGGGCTACAAGGATTCGAACCTTGAGATGACGGAGTCAGAGTCCGTTGCCTTACCGTTTGGCGATAGCCCTTTATTTATTTGCTCTTGCTGAGCACTTGATTATATTACTATATTTTTTTAAAGAATGCAAGTGTTTTTTTCAAATTTTTATATTTTTTTCATAGGCAGTCTTCTGATACCTGTTACAGGCAGCACCCGGATTTAAATCCGGGTGCTACCTTCTCTATACTTCAAACAATAAATCAGCATAAGTAGGGAAGGGCCATACTTTTTTATCCACTAAAACCTCCAGCTGGTCTGCCGGTGTTCTTAATTTTCCCATGGCTGCTGTTACTACTTCACTGTAGAAAAATGCTTTTTCTTTAGCATTGGCAATTTTCTGCACCTTATCTTCTGCTTCCTGCAGTTCCTTTAAGGCTTGCTGCATTTCTTTTAAGTAAAGATTGACTTTAGCCAAAAGCTCTCGTTGTACGGTGGGCTCCACTCCTGCCTGAGCTACCGCGATTACGGTATCAGCCAATTCCTTTGTATAAGATACTACTGCTGGAATAATTTGCTTGGAAGCCATATCAATCATGGTAAGAGCCTCAATGTTAATGGTCTTTGCATAGGTTTCATAAAGAATTTCTTCTCTGGACTGTAACTCTGCTCTGGTAAAGATTCCAAAACGTTCAAACAGTTTAACCGATTTTTCCGTAGTCAGGGTATCTACCGCCTCCACCATGGTAGCAATGTTAGGAAGACCTCGTCTTTTAGCCTCCCAAACCCACTCCTCAGAATATCCGTCACCATTGAAAATAATTCTTTGGTGCTTGGTCATATATTCCTTAATCAAATCGTGAACTGCCAATTCAAAATCTTCTGCTGCTTCCAAACGATCTGCCGCCTCACAAAAGGCTTCTGCCACAATGGCATTTAAGGTAGTATTAGGGCTTCCTATGGAATCTGAACTTCCCACCATACGGAATTCAAATTTATTTCCGGTAAAGGCAAAGGGTGAAGTTCTGTTTCTGTCTGTGGCATCCTTTTTAAAATCAGGAAGGGTAGATACTCCTGTTTTCATCACTCCCCCTTCAATACAGCTTTCTGCCACACCTGTTTCCACCAGCTGTTTTACCACGTCCTCCAGCTGTTCACCCAAAAAGATAGAAATTATGGCAGGAGGAGCCTCTGCTGCCCCTAAACGATGATCATTTCCTACATCTGAAGCACTTTGGCGTAAAAGGTCTGCATGAGTGTCTACCGCTTTCATTATACAAGCCAATACTAATAAAAATTGAATATTTTCATTGGGTGTATCTCCGGGATCCAAAAGATTAATTCCATTATCCGTGGTAATAGACCAGTTATTATGTTTTCCGGAACCATTCACTCCCTCAAAGGGCTTTTCATGGAGAAGACAGCGCAATCCGTGATTTCCTGCTACTCGTTTCATGGTTTCCATTACCAGCTGATTATGGTCTGCTGCAATGTTGGCAGTTTCATATATGGGTGCCAACTCGTGCTGGGCAGGTGCTGCTTCATTATGCTGGGTCTTTGCTGTCACTCCCAGTTTCCACAATTCCTTATTCAGTTCCTGCATATACGCACCAATACGTTCTCTGATTACCCCAAAATAGTGATCATCCATTTCTTGCCCCTTAGGAGCCGCTGCACCAAATAAAGTTCTTCCGGAAAATAACAAATCTTCTCTAAGCAGTGCTTTATTTTGGTCCACAAGAAAATATTCCTGTTCTGCACCAACAGAAGCCGTAACTTTTGTTGCTGCTTTATTTCCAAATAGGTGAACAATACGAAGCGCCTGTTTATCCAGCGCTTCCATAGAACGAAGGAGAGGAGTCTTTTTATCTAATGCTTCTCCCGTATAGGAACAAAAGGCTGTGGGAATACAAAGGATTGGTCCTGTTGCCGCTTCTTTGATAAAAGCCGGAGAAGTAATATCCCAAGCCGTATATCCTCTGGCTTCAAAAGTTGCTCTTAATCCTCCTGAGGGAAAAGATGAGGCATCAGGTTCTCCCTTAATCAACTCTTTTCCGGAAAATTCCATAATCATTTTTCCATCCTGATCGGGATGTGTAATAAAGGAATCGTGTTTTTCTGCCGTAATTCCCGTTAAGGGCTGAAACCAATGGGAATAGTGGGTTGCTCCCTTTTCCACAGCCCAGTCCTTCATTGCTTTTGCAATAATATCCGCTGTAGCAAGAGAAAGCTCTCCTCCCTGTTCCATTACCCGCACCACCTCTTTATAAGCAGATTTAGGCAAACACTCCTTCATTTTGCTCATGGTAAATACATTTTGGGCAAAAATCGTTTCCACATTAAAAAGTTCACTCATCTTTTCTATCCTCTCACCAATTTTCCTCTACATTTTTGCTGCTTTGCAATCATTCAGTACCTTTATAACTACCGGGCAAAAATCCCTTTTATCCTTGAGATTTTTACCTTTAGATCATATTCTTACTTCTCACTCTTTACTCTTAATATATCATTTTCTTCCGGTTTTTGTTCCAAATCCAGATATAAAACCTGCTTAGGGTGGGGTGCACTTTCCTGGCAATTACCTTCTTCATCATAAATGGCAAGAACTTTTGTTTCTATATTTCTTCCATCGGGCTTCATAATCTCAATTATATCACCTACCAAAAACTTATTACGCTGTTCAATCTTTGCGTAACCTCTTTCATCTATTTGTCCCACAATCCCCAGATAGATATATTCATTTATATAAGTGTTACTGTCATAAATCTGTGTGTCCTGATCTGCTTTTCCAAAATAAAATCCTGTAGTAAACTGGCGATAGGTACATTTTCCGATTTCCTGTTTGTACCATTCCATGTTTGCTCTGTACTTTTCCTCTGACTCCAGATAATCATCAATGGCCTTCCGGTATGTTCTGGCTACCGTAGCTACGTAAAGAGCCGTTTTCATTCTCCCTTCAATTTTCAGACTGTCAATTCCCGCCTGCAGCAGCTCCGGTATATATTCAATCATACACAAATCTCTGGAATTAAAAATATAGGTTCCTCTTTCATTTTCATATACGGGATAATATTCCCCGGGACGGCTTTCCTCCACTACGGAGTATTTCCACCGGCAGGCATGGGTACAGGCACCATGATTGGCATCTCTTCCCGTCATATAGTTACTGATAAGACATCGACCGGAATAGGCCATACACATAGCCCCATGGACAAAGCTTTCTATTTCCATATCCTCCGGAATCTGCTCTCTGATTTCTTTAATTTCCCGTAGGGATAATTCTCTGGCACTTACCACACGCTTTGCTCCCTGGTCATACCAAAACTTATAGGTCAAATAATTAGTATTATTGGCCTGTGTAGATATATGTAATTCCATTTCGGGACAGACTTCTTTTGCCAGGGCAAACATTCCGGGGTCTGCAATAATTAAGGCATCAGGTTTAATTTCCTTAAGCTCTTGAAAATATTTCTTTGCTCCCTCCAAATCATAATTATGAGCAAGTATATTTGCTGTAACATATACCTTTACTCCATGGTCATGAGCAAAGGCAATTCCTTGGATCATATCTTCTTTGTTAAAATTCTTAGCTTTTGCCCTTAGCCCAAAGGCTTCTCCTCCAATATAAACTGCATCTGCACCAAAAAGTACCGCAGTCTTTAAGACTTCTAAATTGCTTGCTGGAATTAATAATTCCGTTTTTCTCATAATCTCCTCATTTCTAAAACTACTTTTTTACACTTATGGTTACTCCGTCCCCCACCGGTAATATGGAGGTTACCAGCTGGGGATGATTCTTTAAGGTATACAGATATTCTCTCATTCGGCTGTGAATGGTACGATTTCTTCTGGTCACTGCAAACCGAGATTCTATTATTTCTCCATCCTGCAGTACATTATCGGAAATAAGAATTCCTCCCTTGGAAAGAAGACGCATAATCTCCGGCAGGAAATGAATATACTGGCCCTTGGCTGCATCCATAAAAATAAAATCATAGGAGCCTTCCAGCCTTTGCAGTATTTCTACCGCATCTCCTTCCAATAAAGTAATCTTATCTTCCTTCCCTGCCTTTTTAAAATTTTCTCGGGCAATGGGAATTCTTTTTTCATATTTTTCAATGGTGGTAATATGACAATCCTTTGGTCCGTACTCACTCATCAGCAAGGCAGAAAAACCAATGGCACATCCTACCTCCAGAATATTTTTCGGCTGCTGCATCTGAAGCAGCAGCTTTAAAAGACTTTGCATGGAGGGCCGGATAATCGGCACATTGGTTTCTGTGGAATATTTTTCCAATTGTGTTAAAAACTCTGTATTTCCCGGATCCATGGAATCAATAAAGATTGTCATTCGTTCATCTACAATCATCTTTATTCTCCATTCTGAATCTCTGTTGATAAAATTCTCATGATTTCCTCCGTAGTCATGGAGGTCTTCAGTTCATAGGTTCCGGCCTGCAGTTTATCCTTGTAGCCAGAAAGCATTTCCTGAATACGAAAAAGTCCGGCATCACGGATTAAGCCTTTTTTCTCCAAAAGCAATCCAATCTCGGAAACGGTAGCCCCCTTCTCAATTACTACAGTTACAGTTCTTCCCTCTCCCATAGACATTGGAGGTTCATTAAATACTCTGGTACCGTATTCATAAGCTACCAAAGACCATTTATATACAAACATAATAATAATAATTGCCACAACAATTTTAAAAACTGCTGTAAAAATGGAGATTACCACTTCCTTTGACTTCATGTTGTTACCTTTCTGTTTTCATTTAACAATGCTTATTGTCTCTTTTTTTGGCGTAAGCCATGCAAATGTCATAAACTGCTACCATATACTTTAACTGTTCAGCCTTGGACTAAACTGCTACATATTCTACATTATTTCCATATCAATATCAACTAATTCTACAATGGCATTATTAACTTCTTGTACCAGACGACAAATTTCCAGCTCTGCTGCCAAATACTCTCGCACCATAGGTTCTTCCTGAAAGGTTTCATATCTTTGCTCAAATTCATCTACCTTTTCAAAAAGATCTTCCCCCTGATAACTTTGAAACTGGAATCTTTTTGCCCGAAAATCATTAATTCTGTCCACCAGCCCGGGAACTCTTTTTACTCGTTCCTTCTGGTATTTATAATCCTTATAGGCAGAGCTTTCTTCCAAGGCATGAAGAAACTCTTCCATGGCCTTTCTTATTTCCATCTCCCAGTCTCCCTTCTCTCCTTATAACTTAATTTCTTATACTTCTAAAATAATCGGCAGAATCATAGGACGCCTTTTTGTTTTTTTCCAAACATAGTCACTTAAACATTCTTTAATGGCCATCTTTAATTTTCCCCAGTCCGTAATTCCCCGATCCATACATTCATTTACTTTATTGTATAAAATCATTCTTGCTTCATCCATCAGCTCATCTGATTCTCTTACATAAACAAAACCACGGGACACAATGTCGGGACCGGAAGCCAGATAACCGCTGGCCTCATCCAGTGCCATAACAACAATCATAATCCCATCTTCCGCCAAATGCTGGCGATCTCTTAATACAATATTTCCCACATCTCCTACGCCCAAGCCGTCTACCAAAATAGGTCCCGCCTGAGCCTTTCCCGTAACCTTGGCTTTTTCCTTATTAAGCTCCAAAATATCTCCTACTGAGATAATAAATACATTTTCCTTCTCCACACCAAGATCCACAGCCAGTCTGGACTGAGCCTTCAAATGCTTATACTCTCCATGAACCGGAATAGCATATTGAGGCTTTACAAGAGAATAGATCAGCTTTATTTCTTCCTGGCAGGCATGTCCGGAAACATGGGCATCCTGGAAAATTACTTCTGCTCCTTTTCTGGTAAGTTCATTAATTACTCTGGTTACTGCCTTCTCATTTCCCGGAATGGGACTGGAGGAAAAGATAATGGTGTCCTTAGATCCAATGGTAATTTTGCGATGCATATTAAAGGCCATACGGCTTAACGCAGCCATACTTTCTCCCTGACTTCCGGTGGTAATGATTACTGTTTTTTCCTCCGGATAATTCTTCAGCTGTTCCACATTAATCAAGGTATTATCAGGAATATTTAAACACCCAATGGAAGAAGCTGTTTCAATAACATTAACCATGCTTCTTCCCTCCACCACTACTTTACGACCAAATTTATAAGCAGAATTAATAATCTGCTGAACTCTGTCCACATTGGAGGCAAAGGTTGCAATAATAATTCTGGTATTGGTGTGCTGTCCGAAGATACTGTCAAAGGTTTTTCCCAAGGTTCGCTCTGATGCACTAAATCCCGGCCGTTCTGCATTGGTACTGTCACACATTAATGCCAATACCCCTTTTTTTCCAATTTCTGCAAAACGCTGTAAGTCAATTACATCCCCGTACACAGGAGTATAATCTACTTTAAAATCCCCTGTATGAACAACTACTCCCGCAGGAGAATGGATTGCCAAGGCAGCTGCATCTACAATACTGTGATTTGTCTTAATAAATTCAATACGAAAAGCACCCAGATTGATGGATTGTCCAAATTTTACCACCTTCTTTTTTATCTTTCCCGTAAGATTATGTTCCTTCAGCTTATTTTCAATTAATGCCATAGTTAATCTTGTGGCATAGATAGGCACATTAATTTGTTTTAAAATGTAAGGCAGAGCCCCAATATGATCCTCATGTCCATGGGTAAATACAAAGCCCTTTACCTTTGAACTATTCTCCAACAAATAAGTAATATCAGGAATTACCAAATCAATTCCCAGCATATCATCTGCGGGAAAGCTTAACCCGCAATCTACCACAACAATACTGTCTTCATATTCAAAGGCAGTAATATTCATTCCAATCTGCTCCAATCCTCCCAAGGGAATAATCTTTAGATTAGAGGTCTGACTCATTTCTTTTTTCTTATTCAATGTTTATCCTCCTATTTCGTCAAAAACGCAGCTAATTGGCCTCTTTTTTCATTTTCTTTTTTTCTTACAATACCCATCAACTGCAAAACCACCGTTTACTTATCGACACGACAATAAGGCCTCTTTTCGGAAGCCTTTTGCCTATTTCTGAAATTGAAGAGTTCTACTCCTGCACAAATTTTATCTCTTCCAGCAAGTCTTCAAATACTCCTGCGACTGCTTCCAACTCCTTATCCTCAGATACAATTTCATACACGCTCTCTGCATCCTCAGGATTTGATAAGTCCTTTAAAATCAATGCTTCTCCATCACCATCTTCAATATCAGTTACCAGGATATAATTAACTCCTGCAATTTTCGTTTGTTCCAATACGTAAAAATCTACTGTTTCCTCCCCGTCGGGGCTGAAGGTTATTTTTTCCGGCTTCATTCTTCTTCTCTTTTCTGCATTCCTTTATAATCTAAATAGCCTTGCAGTATCAATACTGCCGCCAGCTTATCAATCTGTTCTTTTCTTTCTTCTCTTCTCAGACCGGCTTCTATCATGGCCTTATCTGCTGCCACTGTAGTAAGGCGTTCATCCCAGCAGATCACCTTAAGACCGGTACGCCGCTCCAGCATTTCCTTAAACTCTTCTGTTTTTTCTACTCGCTCTCCCAAAGTATCATTCATATTCTTGGGATATCCCAAGACAATTTCCTCTACTTGGTATTCTTCAATCAATGCTTCAATCCGGGCCAAAGTTTTTCTAAGCTTATTCTCTTCTTTTCTTCGGATAATTTCAATTCCCTGGGCCGTAATCATTAAAGGATCACTAATTGCCACTCCCACTGTTTTAGACCCAAAATCCAATCCTATTACTCGCATTTTTTTCTCCTTGCTTATCACAGTTCGGCCTTAGGCCTTCTGTTATCCTTACTTCACTTTCTGCCCGTTACTTTTCTTTTGTTTTTATTTCCAATAGTTTTTCTTAATGTACTCTGTTAATAATTCTTCCACCAGCTCGTCCCTTTCTACCTTCATAATTAAGCTTCTGGCATTCTTATAGCTGGTAATATAAGTAGGATCTCCGGACATAATATAACCTACAATCTGATTAACGGGATTATATCCTTTTTCTGTTAATGCTTCATAAACCGCAGATAAAATTACCTTTACTCCTGTCTCCGGTTCCAACTCTACTTTAAAGAACTGTGTATTTCCCAAATCCTGCATACTGCCCGCTTCCTCCTAAATGTACTATCATGAATAGTATTATCTTACTCCATTTATCTTAAAAATTCAATGTTTATCCAATCTTTCTGCCGTAACCAATCCGCAATTTTTTGCAAAATTATTCTCCCTTATCCTGCTTAAGCAAAACATATTCCTGTTCCAAAACGGTTTCTCCTATTCCTGTGATCATCTGATTTTTCAAATCCTTTTCTTCCTTAACCGCCACTTTTACATAGGTTTCTGTATACCCGATTTGATATTCCTCTCCTGCAATAACTTTTCTTTCTTCCACCAGTACCGTTAATTTTTTCCCCAGGCAGGCCTTTCGATAATTTAAGGACTGTTCTGCTGCCAGCTGAAGCAGGATATCACTTCTCTTTGCCTTAATTTCATCAGTAATCTGATCTTTTCGCTCTGCTGCCACCGTTCCTTTTCTTTTAGAATACTTAAATACATGCATTTCATAAAAATTAATTTCTTTTAAGTAGCCATAAGTTTCCTCAAATTCTTCCTGGGTCTCTCCCGGAAATCCAACAATTACATCTGTAGTAAGAACTGCATTTTCAAATGTATCCCGCAGCAAGTCTACCTTTTGTCTATATTCCTCTGCAGTATAGAAACGATTCATTCTTTTTAAGGTGGCGTTACAGCCACTTTGCAAAGAAAGGTGGAAATGAGGACATAATTTTTCCATTCTTTTTAATCTCTTGGCAAAATCCTCTGTAATGATTCTTGGCTCCAGGGAACCAATTCTCAGTCGTTTCAGCCCTTCAACCTGATGTATTTTTTCTAAAATATCAATAAGAAATCCTTTTTGGTAGGCCTGCTTGCGAATATCTACTCCCTGAAGATAATCTCCTTGGTCTTTTGTAACAAAATCAAGGCCATAACTGCTTAAATGAATTCCCGTAACCACAATTTCCCGGTATCCGGCTTTTACCAGTCCCTCCACCTCTTTGATAATATCCTCTTCTTTTCGGCTTCTTACCCTTCCTCTTGCAAAGGGAATAATACAGTAGCTGCAAAACTGATTACATCCATCCTGAATTTTAATATATGCTCTGGTATGCTCTCCCGTACGGGTAAGGGTCATTTCCTCATATTCCTGTTTTCCGTTATTGATATCAAGAATTGTGGTTTCTCCCAATGTCTTATCTTGAAGATTACCCTCTTTTTGTTCCAAATATTCCTCTAAAATAGATACAATATCTTTCTTTTTATTATTTCCAATGGCCAAATCAATACAAGGATCCATTTTTACACTTTCCGTTCCTGTCTGAACGTAACATCCCACAGCTACTACTACTGCATGAGGATTCATCTTTTTTGCTTTATGAAGCATCTGGCGGCTTTTTCTGTCCGCAATATTGGTTACTGTACATGTATTAATAATGTAAATATCTGCTCCCGGGGCAAAGGGTACAATTTTATATCCTTTTTCTTCCAGTTTTTCTTGCATAACTTCTATCTCATAGGAATTCACCTTACATCCCAGGTTGTGTAATGCTATATTTTTCATAAGTTTCCTTTCTATTTTTGTTAGGTTTTTTCATTGACTTTTCTTTCCCACAGACTTAGTATATTTTTGAAGGGATAAAACAAATAAAGGAGATAAAACAATGAAAACAATTCAGATTTCTTTAAATTCAATTGACAAAGTAAAATCTTTTGTAAACGATATTACAAAATTTGAAAATGATTTTGATTTAGTATCCGGAAGATACGTAATCGACGCAAAATCTATTATGGGTATTTTCAGCTTGGATCTTTCCAAACCTATCGATTTAAATATCCATGCCGAAGAAAATATTGATAATATTTTAGAAGTATTAAAACAGTATCAGGCTTAATTTTTATTTTTCCTGAACAATTACAAGGTTAATGTAATAAAAAAACAGGCTGCTGTCAATTATGACAGCAGCTTTTTTGATTCCCAATCAGCTGGTTCAACAGTTTTAAATTAACTGCACCATATCACCTGCCTATTTTTCTTCTCTTACAATAATTGTCTCTTTCGTACTAAGTGCCCTTTCCATCAATTCATCAATAACCTCTCTCAGATTTTCTTCATGACGCTTAATAATCTCTAAGTTGGGTTTTGTTACCGGATGTTTTGCCACAAAAATAGTACAGCAATCCTCATAAGGCAAAATGGAGGTTTCGTAAGTATTGATCTTTTCTGAAATTTCCACACTTTCCTGTTTATCCAGTCCGATACAAGGCCGATATACCGGCATACTGCAAACTTCATTTGTTGCATAAAGAGAATGCATAGTCTGAGAAGCCACCTGACCAATACTTTCTCCTGTAATTAATCCCATACATTCTGTTTCTTCTGCAATCTGCTGGGCAATCTTCATCATATATCTTCTCATAATAATGGTCAGTTCATCATGAGGACATTTTTCGTAAATTGCCAGCTGAATATCTGTAAAATTAATAATGTGAAGATAAATGGGACCGCTATATCTGGAAACTAATCTGGCCAGATCAACCACCTTTTGCTTTGCTCTTTCACTGGTATAGGGGGGTGCATGGAAATAAACTGCATCCAGCTTAACTCCTCTTTTACTGATCATATAGCCTGCCACCGGTGAATCAATTCCTCCGGAAAGAAGCAACATGGCTTTTCCGTTAGTTCCCACAGGCATACCTCCCGGACCGGGAATTACCTCTGAGTAAATATAAATTTTCTCTCTGATTTCCAGATAAAGCATGATATCGGGATTATGCACATCCACAGTCATTTCCGGGAAAGCCTCTAAAATAACTGCACCAACTTCCCGGTTTAGCTCCATGGTATCCAAGGGATAATTCTTTCTGGCTCTTCTGGCATTTACCTTAAAGCTTTTATTCTTATCCGGATAAACCTGATCCATATAATTTACAATTGTTTTTCCTAAAGCTTCAAATCCCTGATCCTCTACATAAACTACAGGACAGATTCCGGAGATTCCAAATACTGTTTTTAACTGATCTATGGTTTCTTCAAAATCAAATTCCCCTAAAGCATCTACGTAGATACGTCCCTGGGTTTTTCTTACCTTGAAGCTTCCCTCACAACGCTTTAAAGCATATTTTATTTGCTGTACCAAGGCATCCTCAAATAAATACCTGTTTTTTCCTTTTACACCGATTTCGGCATATTTTATCAAAAATGCTGTAAACATACTTCCTCCGTTTGATGATAACAGTTCATTCTCAGACTTTCTGTTATGTTTAATGTCTTGTATATCTTCGAAGCATGGGAATTATATCATATAACACCCCTAATGTATAGTGAATTTCTTCCTTTGTGGTAAAAACGGAAAGGCTGATACGAATGGTAGAATCCAGTAGTTCCTTTCTTACCCCCATGGCCTGCAAAGTTTTGGAATATGCTGCTTTTTTTGCTGCACAGGCACTGCCTGCAGAAACGTATATTCTTTTCTCCTCCAGAGCATGAAGAAGCACTTCACTTCTGACTCCTTCCACTGATAAGCTGATAATATGGGGACTGCAGTCATTATCCAAGGAGCCGTTAATGGTTACTGAAGGAATCTGCAAAAGCCCCCGGATAAAGTATTCCCTTAACTGATAAAGCTGTTCCACATCCCTGTCTAAAAAATGATACACTTCTTCCACTGCTTTTTGCAGTCCTGCAATAGCCGGGACATTTTCCGTACCGGATCGTAGTCCCTTTTGCTGTCCTCCCCCAAAAACAATGGGCTGAATTTTTACTTTTTCATTAACATATAAAAAGCCGATTCCCTTGGGACCATGAATTTTATGACCGCTTACCGACATTAAATCTATTCCCATTCGTTTTGGTAAAATTTTCGCCTTCCCATAGCCTTGCACCGCATCTACATGAAAATAAGCCTTGGGACATTTACTTTTTATTATTCTTCCTGCTTCATCAAGGGGCATTACCGCCCCCACTTCATTATTGGTGTGCATAATGGATACTAAAATGGTATCTGTGCGAAGTGACTGTTCCAATTCAGACAAGTTGATTCTCCCCTTAGAATCTACCCCTAAATAGCTAATCTCAAATCCCATTTTTTCTAAATATTCCATGGGCTCCAGTACTGCAGGATGTTCTACACAGGTAGTAATAATATGCTTACCTCTTCTTTGATTGGCCAGCGCAGTTCCTATAATGGCCAAATTATCCGCTTCTGTTCCTCCGGAGGTAAAAAAAATCTCTTTTTCATTTACTTTTAGAGTTTTTGCAATGGTTTGTCTGCAGAATTTAATATATTGTTCCGCCTCCACTCCCTTTAAATGCATACTGGAAGGATTGCCGTAATCCTCACACATTACTTTTGTCATTACTGCAGCTACCGAAGGAAAACACCTGGTAGTTGCAGAATTATCTAAATATACTTCTGTCACTGTTATACCTCTTTTCGTAATTATTCAGTACCTTCATGATCTTCTTACGGTATTTGCAGTAAATGCTCATCCTGTACTGAACGGTTACCTCTTTTTTACTATAGTATGTTTTTCCCTTCTAACAGGTACATCAGCCATGCCAATACCGTAAGTCCTGCCGTCTCTGTTCTTAAGATTCTTTTTCCCAGGGTGATGGGCTGTATCCCCTGTTTTTTTGCCTCTTCAATTTCCTTTTCCTCAAATCCTCCTTCAGGGCCGATAAAAACAGCAATTTCCTGTCCCGGAAGAATATCCTCTATGAGCTTTCTGGTACAATCCATTCCCTCTGCCATTTCATAAGGAATAAATTTAACCTCCTTTGTTTTTGCATATTCCAAGGCCTGGGAAAACGACATCGGCAGATGAATTTTAGGTACATAAGCACGTTTGCTTTGTTTTGCCGCTGCTTCACTGATCGCCTGCCAGCGGCTCACCTTAGCTGCTGCCTTTTTCTCATCCAGCTTTACCACCGCCCGTTTTGTAGCCATAGGAATAATTTCACACACTCCCAGCTCTACTGCCTTTTGAATAATCATTTCCATTTTATCTGCCTTGGGAAGACCCTGAAACAGATAAATGGAAGAAGGAAGTTCTACTCCATCCTCCTTAATAAAATAAAGTGTACAGCGAACCATATCTTCTGTAATCTCTTCAATTCCGCAGCGATATTCTTTTCTTTCTTCTGCACATTTTACGGAAATTTCCTCTCCCGGTTTCATTCGAAGTACATTTTTAATGTGATTTACATCCTCTCCGGTAATCATCACGGTTTTTCCCTGAATAGCTTCCGACTCTACAAAAAACTGATACATAGCTTTCGTCCTTAATTCTTTCTCGCTGTAACACTTACCCATTCGCCTTGATAGGTAACTTCCAGCACTTTTAGTCCCGCAGCCTTTACTGCCTCTACCACAGTTTCTTCTTTATCATCAATAATACCGGAGGTAATGTAAACTCCTCCCTTTTTCATCTGATTAACAATTACCGGAGTAAGGGGTACCAGTACATCTGCCAAAATATTTGCCACTACAATATCATAACATTCATATCCCACCTGATCTTGTACTTCTTTTTCCGTAATAATATTTCCGATCATCATGGTAAAATCCTTAGGATCAATCCCATTAACCAGAGAATTTTCCTTTACTGCCTCCAGAGCACAAGGGTCCAAATCTGTTCCCACTGCTTTTTTTGCCCCAAACATTAAGGATAAAATGGCCAGAATGCCGCTTCCCGTTCCCACATCCAAGAGCTTAGTTTCCGGTGTAATATATTTTCTCAGCTGGCGGATACAAAGCTGAGTAGTCTCATGCATACCTGTTCCAAAAGCAGTTCCCGGATCAATATGAAGTATAGTTTTATCCCTATCCTCTTCCTTTACTTCTTCCCAGGAAGGAACCACAAGAATATCATCAATATAAAATTGATGAAAATATTTCTTCCAATTATTAATCCAATCCAGGTCTTCTGTTTCAGAAAGAGTAATGCTGCCCTCTCCAATATCCATAAACTGCCTTAACTCCTCCAGCTGCTCTTCCACCTCTTTCACTAATTCTTCTATTTTTTCCGGGGAAGCTTCTTCCACAAAAAAATTAAGATAGGCAATTCCGTCATCACTTTCTGCCTGGGGCATAATATCTACACACATCTGCTCTTTTTCCAAGGGGGTTAAGGGAATCTTGTCTTCAATCTGGGCCCCCTCCAAGCCAATATCATATAAGGTACTAATAATGATATCCTCTGCCTCTGTTATGGTTTTTATCTGTATCTTTGTCCACTTCATCAACTTATCTCCTTACTTATACCGCAACCCGAACAAATACCTCTTGCTGCTTTTATCTTTCCTTTATCATAGCATTATCTTTTCAGGATTGCATATACTTTTAAAAAGAATATAGGATTTTTTATTATGTTTCAATCACAAAATAAATCTTTGCTGCCTCTTTTATTTATGGTTTTTCTTCTTCTTTGCTGCCTTTCCCTTTTTCTTAAGGAACCGGTATTATCTGTTTTTGGTTATGGCAAAGGGATTGATTCCTCACATTATCCCACTATTGTTCTGGATCCAGGACACGGGGGGCAAGATCCGGGAAAAGTCAGTGAGCAGGGTACCCTAGAAAAGGATATAAATCTTTCCATTGCCCTTAAGGTAAAGCAGCTGCTTGCTTCCCAACCGGTAAAGGTAATTCTTACCAGAGACAGTGATGTAGATTTATCTACCACAGATTCCGGTCATAAAATGTCAGATTTAAAAAACCGTATTGATCTTATTACAGAACATTCTCCCCTTCTTACCGTAAGTATTCATCAAAACAGTTATCCCGATCCTTCTGTTATTGGTGCACAATGCTTTTACCGCCAAGGTTCTGAGGAGGGAAGGCAGTTAGCCCAGCTTTTACAAACTCAGATTGTGGCCTCCACTAACCAAACAAAAATCCGAGAAATAAAAGATAACGAAAGCTACTATCTGTTAAAAAACTCCCCTGTTACCACAGCAATTGTAGAATGTGGTTTTTTATCCAGTCCCCAGGAAGAGGCATTATTATTAACAGAAGAATATCAGGATAAAATGGCCTGGGCTATCCATCTTGGTATTCTTCAATATATTTCAACTGTTCACAACAGCAGTAATCAGTAAAAACAGAGATTGAAGGTAAACTTTCAACCAACTTTTCTCCTAATAACACCCCATAAAAAATACGCCTTCCAGGCGTATTTTTTATGGGGTATAAAGATCATAAACCAAATAAACTTATTTTGCCATCCACTGGGTAATTTCTTTCCAGATTTCTTCTGTTTCATAGCCCAGTTTCCAGGCAGCCACACCGGCAATCTTATACTTATCCATTACTTCCAGCTTAGCTCTTATGGACTGAGCATCTTCCATCCAAATCTGATAGAAGGTATCTCCTTTTTGGGTTTCTCCGTAATTTTGTGCTGCAACGGGATTCCACACCATATTTAAGGTATTATTTTGAATAAAGTTTTTTGCCGTCTGCATATCTAAGGCTTCGCTTGTTACTGTATCTTCCTTTGTCTTCCACACTCTGGTATAAAAAGGAAGAGCATTAATCACCTTATGGGTCGGTACCTCCTCCAAAGTCTGCACAATTCCATCTTCTACAAAGGGAAGAGAAGCCACGGAACCGGCTACACCACCGCCTCCCCAGTGCTCATCATAGCCCATAATAATCACATAGTCTGCTACAATCCCCTGTTCCTTACGATTGTAATGGGCAGTGGATTCTCTTGGTACATAATTGTCTACAGAAAGAACCAAACCCTTTTGTCTGCACTCAATGGATAATTCCCGTAAAAACTGAACAAAAGGCTCTCCTGCATCATAGCTTAAATCCTCAAAGTCTACATTAATTCCATCTAATCCCACTCTTAATGCCTCTGCCATTAGATTTTGAATCAAGGCTGTTCTGCTGGTGGTTACTGAAAGTACAGTATAGGTACTCACTTCCTTATCAAAGTTATCAATTAACCCCCATACTTCCAGCCCCATTTCATGAGCCTTTTCTACATACGATGAGGAAGCAATGCTGTGAATATCCCCTTCATTATTTGCCAAAGAAAACCAGGTAGGGGAAATTACATTTAGCCCGGAGGCAGAATCTACAACCTCTGTCAGGGTACTGTTGGCAGCCTCTACCATTACCTGATGCCATCCCAAGTTAATCTTATGGTCTCTTACCAGGGAGGTGTATTCCGGCTCCACATAGCCGCCCTCCGGCTGCTTAATTTCTGTTTCCGGCTCCTGAAGCACCTTATTGGGTACATAGCCAATGAAGGCATCCTCTGTTTTTACCTTAGTCCAATTTTCCATAGTTTCCAGAACAACTACAGTCTCCCCCTTGGCTATCTCTCTTAGAATATCGCTTTTTACTCCTCCTCTGTAACGTACCTCACTGTTCTTTTTCACCTTGGCAACCGTCTGCTCAAGGGGCTTGGTTAAAAGCTGCATTCGATGCGGAGACGTATAGGTAGTAAACGTAAAATTGGTATAGGCTTGTACATAGCTTAAAGCTACATATAAGGTATCCTCTTCGTAGAAGGTAATCTGATACCCCGGATTTACCTCCTGCTGTCCTACAAAATAATTTTCACTTCCAACAGTTGTTTTAATTATTTCCGTTGGGGTGGTATATAGTAAAAGCTGCTCCTGTGTATCGTGGTAAAAGCGGTCATTTAATAATTTTTGAACAGAATCAAAGTCTAAATAATATACTCCCTGATTCAGCTTAGCCTTTGTTTCAATATGTTCATTTCCATGAACAATGGCCACCTGATCTGCTTTAGTAAGGTTGTAATATTCTTCCAAATTCATCATAACATCAGAATAGGAATATCTACCTAAAATGATACTTGCTGCTCCAATTCCTCCGATTACTATAATCAGGACAATGGCAATCAAAACAGGAATTAATCTTTTTTTCATTCTTTTTTCCACCTTTTCTCTCTTTTTCTCCAATTGTCCTTAATTATAGCAAACTATTGATTCTCCGTCATTACTTAATTTGACAAATAGTATTTCCTTTTTTAGGGAATATTCCCTTCCTTTTTTACAGGATAACAAAGACTACGGGGAGGTCCTGTTTCCTTTCTCTTTTTTATTTTTCTTAGAAGACACACTTACCTGTTTATCCGTAACAGTTCAGCCTTATAGCTTCCTGTTGCGTTTATCTTTCATTATTACGGCAATTATTGTAACTATTCCTTTTCTTTCATCAAACAAAGCAGGAATCTTACGGAACAGTTTGCCTTTAGCCTACTGTTATATTCCGGTATTTTTCGTGATATATTAATACGAAAGATATTAAGTGATGTGTAAAATATTATGTTTTGTCAATACTATTTTTCGCAGATAATTTAAGAGAATAGATGCATCGAATCTGTACCAATGATTTTCCGAATTGTTTTAATTTAAATTGTATGCGTTATTTTTGGATGATTTAAACAAATAAGAAATCTACAGCAAAAGCCTGTAAGACATTTTCCTGACTATATATTTATTCTTATTTAAACTAAAAGTTGAATTTCCATGGAATTGCTAAAGACCACCGTCTTTTGCAATCAGAATCGATAATAGAAAGATTTAGAACTTATCTTGATGAACGGCCAGCCTCCCTTCTGTACGGACTATCCGATGCATCTTGTCGCTATTATACGTTACCGTGTTAAAAAAAGCAAGTTTATTCTTATTTTTTTATTAAATTTGACATTTCTCGCAGTGATTGCTTGACTAAGGTGTTGACTGTGTATAAAATATTCGTAACTATTCTTATGAAATAAAATGTATCCATATAGTTATTATCGTATATTATATTTATTATAGGAACAGCTTTACGAACCCTATAATAAAACCTACGGTGCATAAATGCATCTTTTTCAGTAAATTTAAGAAAGGATCATGGTGACTGCTATGAAAATTGAAAAAGTAAATGATCATCAGATTCGTTGTACATTGACCAAAGATGACCTGGCAGACAGACAGCTTAAGCTCAGCGAGCTGGCTTACGGTACGGAAAAAGCAAAAGATTTATTCCGTGACATGATGCAGCAGGCTAATTTAAAATTTGGATTTGATGCAGAGGATATCCCTCTTATGATAGAAGCGATTCCTTTGAACGGAGACACTATTGTTTTAATTATTACTAAGGTGGAGGATCCTGAGGAACTGGATACCCGTTTTTCCAAGTTTGCTCCCTCTCTGTCTGATTCTGATGAGGAACATTCCGGTCTGTTATCGGATTTACCTGATGCAGCCGATGAAATTCTTGATTTATTTCGTAAAGTCCAAAACAGACATATGGCCAAAGAGGCTGAACAGGATTCTTCTGACTCCTCCGGCGAGGAAAACTCAGAGCCTTTAAATAAGATTGCGGCTCCCATTACCAAGATGTTTTCTTTCTCCTCTTTAGATTCTCTGCTGAAACTTACTCCTGTTTTACAAGAGTTTTATCAAGGTACCAATTCTCTTTATAAAAATCTTCGAGATTGCCGTTACTACCTTGCTGTTTCTCAGTCCCAGCATTTACCGGAGGATTTTAACAGACTTTGCAATATTTTGTCTGAGCACGGTAGAATGGAACACTATTCTGTCTCCTTGGAAGCTCACATGAAGGAGCATCATAAAACTCTGATTTCAGATAATGCACTTCAATCCTTAAGTATCATGAATCAAAGTTTCAACGGGTAAGGGCTTATCCCTTTTGTTCGAATAATGAATAATAAAAGAGCAGCGGATTTCCACTGCTCTTTTTTGTTGGTTATTTATTAGAGAAGATCAGGGTTAAAAGCACAATTCAATAATCTTACTTATACCTCATTGACAAATTATCGTTCTTCCATAGGCTTTTGTCCCTGCGATCATAAGAAAACAACTTATAAAGCTGCAATCTTATTCATCAGTTCCTCAATATTCATTCCATGCACCATAGCTGCTTCTTCCAGAGTTTCGCTCTGTGCGGAAGGACAGCCCAGACAATGCATTCCTGCTTCCATCAGGATTCCTCCTACTGCAGGCTGAGTTCTTAAAATTTCACCGATTGTCATATCTTTGCTGATTGCTGACATTATTTTATCCTCCTTTATGGTATTATAAATTTTTTATTCAATTTTACTTATATAGTATAATACTTTTTCCCTTATTTGTACAGAAATGTATATAAAAAAGTACACATGCCTTACTTGACGCTAATTCCATAGTAAATTATAATTATTTTTATAGAAAAAACTTTTGTTTTTACACTATAAACCATAT
>JAFXGR010000125.1 GCA_017520155.1 Lachnospiraceae bacterium | reverse complement strand
GCGTAGCCCGCTACGCCTACGTTTTTTGAACTTCACTCTCAGAAAAATATTCTATGTGAATGGTATAGTTATTTAGAAACCGTTACACTTAGTATTTAGAGAAATAACAGAGAAAGGAACGGACTTCATGTTTTATCCGGAGGAGCTGGTGGAGGAGGTCAGAAGTAAAAATGATATTGTGGATGTAATATCCGGTTATGTCAAAATCCAGAAAAAGGGAGCCAGTTATTTTGGTTTGTGTCCTTTTCATGGAGAAAAATCTCCTTCTTTTTCTGTTTCAAGAACAAAACAGATGTATTACTGCTTTGGATGCGGAGCAGGGGGAAACGTCTTTAGTTTCCTAATGAATTATGAAAACTTTACTTTTCCCGAGGCGGTAAAGGAGCTGGCAGAAAGAGTGGGGGTAGATTTACCGGAGCTGGAATATTCCAAGGCGGCAAAGGAAGAGGCAGATAAGAAAGGAATTCTTTTAGAGATAAATAAAGAAGCTGCTAAGTATTTTTATTATCAGCTGCGTCAGCCCCAGGGAAGATTGGGATATGAGTATCTTCTTAAACGAGAATTACAGGAAGACACCATAAAAAAATTTGGGTTGGGCTATGCCAATAAAACAAGCAATGATCTGGTGCTTTATTTAAAGAAAAAAGGCTATAAGGATCAACAGCTGGTTGAAGCAGGATTAGCGTCAGCAGATGAGAAAAGCGGACTTCATGATAAATTTTGGAATCGTGTGATTTTTCCTATTATGGATATCAATCACAGAGCCATTGGTTTTGGAGGAAGAGTAATGGGAGAGGGAAATCCCAAATACTTAAATTCTCCGGAAACCTTAATTTTTGATAAAAGCAGAAATCTTTACGGATTAAATTTTGCCAGAACAGCAAGAACAAATAATATTATTTTATGTGAAGGGTACATGGATGTAATTGCTCTTCATCAGGCAGGATTTCATCAGGCGGCGGCTTCCCTTGGAACTGCCTTTACTGCAGGACAGGCTAATTTGCTGCGGCGGTATACACAAAATGTGCTCCTGGCTTATGACAGTGATGAGGCAGGAACAAAAGCAGCCCTGCGTGCCCTGGGAATCTTACGGGAAAGCGGACTTACGGGAAAGGTAATTGATTTAAAGCCCTATAAGGATCCGGATGAGTTAATTAAGAATCTGGGAGCAGAGGAATTTGAAAGAAGAATTGCCTCGGCAGAAAATGGCTTTCTGTTTGAAATACGAATTTTAAAAGAGCAGTATAACACTTCTGATCCTGAGGAAAAAACAAAGTTCCATCGGGAAACAGCAAAAAGACTGTGCCAATTTACGGAAGAGGTTGAACGGGAAAATTATATAGAAGCCATTGCTTCAACCTATCATATAGGCTATGACAATTTAAGAAAACTGATTCAAAGCTATGCCATGAAAGCAGGAACAGTAAAGCCTTTGGAACGACCAAAGTCGGGGATTCAATCAAAAATCGGGAAGGAAGAAAGCAGCCGTAAAAATCAACGTTTGCTGATTACCTGGCTGGTGGAAGAGCCTTACTTATATCAAAAGGTTAAGGCGTTTTTAACCCCGGATGATTTTACCCATGAGCTTTACCGGGAGGTGGCAGAACGACTTTTTGTGGGGCTGGAGCAGGAAGATTTTTCACCGGCCAATCTGGTAACCTTATTTATGGAGGAAGAAAAGCAGAGGCAGGTGGCAGAATTATTTAATACCAAGCTTAATATGCTGGAAACAAAACAGGAAAGGGAAAAAGCCTTTCATGATATTTTAGTAAAAGTAAAAGAAAATAGTCTTGAATATTATTCTGACAGAATGGGAAGCGATATGTCAGCCATTAATCAGGTGATTTTAGGAAAGGTTGCCTTGGAAAACCTGAAAAAAACGCATATTTCTCTTAAGGAATGACAAGACTATGAAAAATATAGTAGAATAGCCCGTGGCAATTACCTTTGGGGATAGAAGATAAAGTAAGAATACTATAACTTAGCAGAGAGGAAGGATGTCTAAGATGGATGAAAATATAAGAGTAAAAACGGAAGAAAAAGTAAAGGAATTAATGGAGCTGGCAAAAAAGAAACGTAATGTGCTGGAACTTCAGGAGATTAAGGATGCCCTGGCAGCCCTTACGCTTTCCGAGGAGCAAATTGAGAGAGTAATTGAAACATTGGAAAAATGTGGTGTAGATGTCCTTCGTATCATAGAAGAAGAAGTGGTGGTGGAGGATGATGAAATTATTCTTTCCGAGGAAGATGAGGTAGATATTGAAAATATCGACCTTAGTGTGCCTGATGGGGTAAGTATTGAAGACCCTGTAAGAATGTACTTGAAGGAAATCGGTAAAGTACCTCTTTTAAGTGCAGAAGAGGAAATTGAACTGGCTCTTCGAATGGAAGAGGGAGATGAGGAAGCCAAGAAGCGTTTAGCAGAGGCAAATCTTCGTCTTGTTGTTAGTATTGCTAAGCGATATGTGGGAAGAGGAATGCTGTTTCTTGATCTGATTCAGGAAGGAAATCTTGGATTGATAAAGGCGGTAGAAAAATTTGACTATCGAAAAGGATTTAAATTTTCTACTTATGCAACATGGTGGATTCGTCAGGCCATTACAAGAGCCATTGCCGATCAAGCCAGAACCATTCGTATTCCTGTGCATATGGTAGAGACCATTAACAAGCTGATTCGTGTAAGCAGACAGTTGTTACAGGAACTGGGAAGAGAACCCAGTCCGGAAGAAATTTCTGAAGCTATGGACATGCCTGTGGAACGTGTAAGAGAAATTTTAAAGATTTCTCAGGAGCCGGTTTCTTTAGAGACCCCTATCGGAGAAGAAGAAGACAGTCATTTAGGAGATTTTATACAGGATGATAATGTTCCTGTGCCTGCAGACGCGGCAGCCTTTACCTTATTAAAGGAGCAGCTGGTAGAGGTATTGGGAACTTTAACGGAGAGAGAACAAAACGTATTACGACTTCGTTTCGGGTTAGATGACGGAAGAGCCAGGACTCTGGAAGAGGTAGGAAAAGAGTTTAAGGTAACAAGAGAGCGAATTCGTCAGATAGAGGCTAAAGCTTTACGAAAATTACGTCATCCCAGCAGAAGCCGTAAGTTAAAGGATTATTTAGATTAAGATGGAACTATCAAAGAGATTACAGGCAGTGGCAGATTTACTGGATGCTCATCCTTGTATTGCGGATATTGGATGTGATCATGGTTTTGTATCTATTTATCTGATTCGCAGTCATAAGGCAAAACGGTGCATTGCCATGGATGTTAATCAGGGTCCCTTGGAAAGGGCTGCTGCCCATATAAAACAAGAAGGACTTTCTACATACATTGAAACCAGACTGTCAGACGGTGCAAAGGCTCTAAATCCTCCGGTATTAAAGGAGGGGGGATTAAAGGCAGAAGCACAGGCAGCCCTTATCGCCGGAATGGGAGGAAGATTAACCATACGGATTTTACAGGATAGCCTGGAAAAATTTCAAGCCATGGAAGAAGTTATTCTTCAGCCCCAGTCTGAGATTTGGAAGGTTCGAGAATTTATAGAAGATCAGGGATGGAGGATTCTCAAGGAAGATATGATTCTTGAGGAGGGAAAATTTTATCCCATGATGAAGGTTTTGGTAAAAGGTGCCAAGGGAATACCCCCCCATAAAAAAGAAGCTGATGGGGATCTGTTTTATTACTACGGGGAATATCTTTTAAAAACAAAAAACAAAGTACTGTTGAATTTCTTAAAGAATGAAAAAAGACTTTATGAAACCATTCTGCAGAACTTACAAGAAAATGAAACCCCAAAAGCTAAGGTCCGAATAGAGGAAATTAAGGAAATGCTTAATAGAATTGAAAAGGGATTGGAGTGGTTTGCAGATGAAATGTAGTACGATTATAGAAGAACTGGAAAAAATTGCCCCCTCTTATTTAGCAGAAAAATGGGATAATGTGGGACTTTTGGCAGGACATAAGGAGAAAGAAATAAAGAAAATTCTTTTGGCCTTAGATCCTTCAAAGGAAGTGGTGGAAGAAGCTATTTCTCAAAAAGCAGATATGCTGATTACTCACCATCCCTTGATTTTTTCAGGAATAAAAACAGTAACAAGGGAGCATTTTATCGGAAGAAGATTATATGATTTAATTCAAAATGATATTTGCTATTATGCTATGCATACTAATTTTGATGTTATGGGAATGGCTGATGCGGTGGCAGACCAGCTGGAGCTGGAAAAATGCAAGGTTCTTGATATTACTTATCAGGATGAAATCAGTGAAGAAGGAATCGGAAGAGTGGGAGAATTATCAAGAACCATGTCTTTGGAAGAATTTGCCCACCTTCTGAAAGAAAAATGTAAGATAACAGGGATGCGGATTTTTGGGGATCCCCAGAAGCTGGTGGATGTAGTAGCCTTAGTGCCGGGCTCCGGAAAGGATTATATCTCTTCGGCAATGAAGCACGGCGCAGATGTTTTTATTACAGGGGATTTAGGACATCATCACGGTTTAGATGCTATGGAGCAGGAGCTGGCATTAATTGATGCAGGACATTACGGTTTGGAAAAAATATTTTCTTCCTACATGACAGAGGCGCTGCAGCGAAAGTTTCCTGAAATTACAGTTAAAAAAGCAACAGAAAAGTCACCTTTTTGGGTGATATAAAAGGGGATATATTAAGGGGAATTAAAAGTAAATAAGCTCATAGAATAATAGGAACAGGATACGGGTTAGGAAAAGCAAAAAAGGAGAGGGTGTAAGGATGAAAGTAAGAGTAAAAGGTCAAGAGGTTACTTATGAAAAGGGAATATCTTTTGAAGATATTGCCAAAGATTTTCAACAGGATTATGACAGTAAAATTGTTCTGGTTATTGAAGATGGAAAAATAAAAGAACTCTCCAAGGCGGCAGAAAAGGAAGAGGCGGATATCCAGCTGATTACCATGAAGGATAAGATGGGCTACGATACCTACGTAAGAAGTGCTACCATGCTTTTAGTAAAAGCTGTGGCAGATATGGTGGAAGATGAGAAAAAAGGAAAAATCAAGGTAGAATTTTCTCTAGGTCAGGGATACTACTGTTCTGTAAGAGGGGATTTTCTGGTTACAGAGGAATTAATTGAAAAGGTTAAGGCCCGTATGGAAGAACTGGTAAATCAAAATCTTCCTATCACCAAAAAAGCTTATCCTATTGACCGGGCCAGAGAAATTTTTGCTGCTCAGGGAATGGAGGATAAAGAAGAGCTGTTCTGGTATCGCAGAAGCTCTTATGTAAATCTCTATTGTCTGGATGGATATTATGATTATAACTATGGTTATATGGTTCCCTCTACAGGATATTTGAAGCACTTTGAAGTATTAAAATATAAAGAAGGAATTTTACTTGTTCTTCCCACAAGAGAAGAACCGGATAAAATTACCGCAGTATCTCCCAGAGAAAAATTATTTGCTACCCTAATGGAATCTAAAAAATGGGCAGAGGATATTGGGGTTATTTCAGTAGGTGATTTAAACAAAGCAATTTGCGAACAGCGTTTTCAGGATGTGGTTCTTATGCAGGAGGCTTTGCAGGAAAGAAAGATTGCAGAGATTGCCAGTGAAATAGCCAAAAGAGGAAATGTAAAATTTGTTATGATTGCAGGGCCATCTTCTTCTGGAAAAACTACTTTATCTCATCGTCTTTCCGTTCAGCTTAGGACTCATGGTTTGAATCCACATCCCATTGCGGTAGATGATTATTTTGTAAATAGAGAAGATACCCCAAAGGATGAAAAGGGAGATTATAACTTTGAATGTCTGGAAGCCATTGATGTAGAGCAGTTTAATAAGGATATGCTGGATCTTTTGGATGGGAAAACAGTAGATATGCCTTCCTTTAATTTTAAAACGGGTCATAGGGAGTATCATGGAAATTATAAGACATTAAAAGAAGAGGATATTCTTGTTATTGAAGGTATTCACGGCTTAAACGATAAAATGTCTTATGCTCTTCCTAAAGAAAGCAAATTTAAGATTTATATTAGTGCTCTCACCTGTCTTAATGTAGATGAGCACAATCGTATTCCCACCACAGACGGTCGTTTGCTTCGCAGGATGGTAAGAGATGCCAGAACCAGAGGAGCAGATGCAAAGCGTACGCTGCAGATGTGGAGTTCTGTAAGAAAAGGGGAAGAAGAAAATATCTTTCCTTATCAGGAAAGTGCAGATGCCATGTTTAATTCCGCCACTATTTATGAGCTTGCAGTATTAAAAACATATGCGGAACCGCTGCTGTTTGGAATTAGTAAAGAGGAGCCGGAATATTATGAGGCAAAAAGACTGTTAAAATTCTTAGGATATTTCTTGGGAGCGGGAAGTGAAAACATTCCTACTAATTCTATTGTGAGGGAATTTGCCGGAGGAAGTATTTTTAAAGTATAGGATTGCTAAGATATTGTAAGGAACAGGCAGTAGTAAGGTGAAGTTTATTGTAAGATTTTTAAATATTACTTTAAATCAGCATAGAAATATGATACATTAAATTCTTAAGTGGGATAAGTGATCGCGGCTGTCATATGACAGGTGAGGAAAGTCCGGGCTTCATAGGGCAGGATGCCGGATAACGTCCGGTGGAGGCGACTCCAAGGCCAGTGCAACAGAAATATACCGCCACATAAGTGGTAAGGGTGGAAGGGCAGTGTAAGAGACTACCGCCCCTTAGGTAACTAAGGGGGCACATGTAAACCCCATCCGAAGCAAGACCAAAAAGAGAACCATAGATTTGCCCGATCTGTTCTCAGGTAGGTCGCTTGAAGCTGTTGGTAACAGCAGTTCTAGATAGATGATCACTCAAGACATAACCCGGCTTATCGTCCCGCTTACAAAAAAGATTGCAGCTATGCAGTCTTTTTTTGTGTAGAAAAGCAGGATAGGTGCAGTAGAAGAAGAAAGGTGATATCTTATGTTGAATAAGCACGAAAAAGTTAGTTTTATATAACTTTTCTAAAAAGTTTATAAATTCTTATCTTTTACAGCTTGAAAATTAAATGTCAAGGGCTATAATAAGAAAGGATAAAAAGAAAAAACAGTTTTATTGATAGAGTGAGAGGAATTAACATGACAAAGATTGATATTATCTCCGGTTTTTTGGGAGCCGGAAAAACAACCCTAATTAAAAAATTATTGAAGGAAGCTTTTGCCGGAGAAAAAGTAGTTCTCATTGAAAATGAGTTTGGTGAAATTGGTGTAGACGGAGGATTTTTGAAGGAAGCAGGAATTGAAATTAAAGAAATGAATTCCGGCTGTATTTGTTGTTCTCTGGTGGGAGATTTTGGAACCTCTTTAAAAGAAGTGCTGGAAACCTACCATCCGGAAAGAATTATTATTGAACCCTCAGGTGTAGGAAAGCTTTCCGATGTGGCGGCAGCAGTAGAGAATGTGAAGTTTGAGGAAGAGGTAAAGGTTAACAGTGCTGTTGCAGTGGTAGATGCCACAAAATGTAAAATGTATATTAAGAATTTTGGAGAATTTTTTGTGAACCAGATTCAGCATGCAGGAACGGTAATTTTAAGCCGTACTCAGAAATTATCTGAAGAAAAGCTGAAAAAGGCAGTAGAACTTATTCGTGAACAGAATCAGACAGCTACCATTATTACAACAGAATGGGATCAGCTGGAAGGAAGTACTATTTTAGCCCACATGGAAAAAACCTCAACTATGGAGGAAGAGTTATTAAAGGATGCTATAAAGGCTGCTCATGAACATCATCATGAAGAAGGCTGCGGCTGCGGTCATGACCATCATGAGCATCATCATGAAGAAGGCTGTGGCTGCGGTCATGACCATCATGAGCATCATCATGAAGAAGGCTGCGACTGCGGTCATGATCATCATGAACACCATCATGAAGAAGGCTGTGACTGCGGTCATGATCATCATGAACACCATCATGAAGAAGGCTGCGGCTGCGGTCATGATCATCATGAACACCATCATCATGGAGAAGGCTGCGGCTGTGGTCATGACCATCATGAGCATCATCATGAAGAAGGCTGTGGCTGCGGTCATGATCATCATGAGCATCATCATGAAGAAGGCTGTGGCTGTGGTCATGACCATCATCATGATCATGCAGCAGCAGAAGTATTTACCAGTTGGGGCAAAGAAACACCTGTTAGCTTTTCAAAAGAACAGATTTACCAGATGTTAGAAGACTTAGAGGATCATAGAATCTATGGTATGGTTCTGAGAGCCAAAGGAATGGTAAAGGAAAAGGATGCAGAGGGATGGATCTACTTTGATTATGTTCCGGGAGAGATTTCTGTCAGAAGTGGTAAGCCGGAAGTAACAGGAAAACTTTGTGTGATAGGTGCCAATATTAAAGAGGATAAATTAGGAGAATTGTTCGGTGTTTAAGAAAAAAGATCAAAAAGTACCTGTTTATTTCATTAATGGTTTTTTAGAAAGTGGAAAAACAGAATTTATTAAATTTACGTTAGCACAGCCCTACTTTCAGTCAAAAGGAAAAACTCTTTTCATCTTATGTGAAGAAGGGGAAGAGGAATGTGAAAAAGAGCTGTTAAAGGCTACAAAAACTTTTTTAGAGGTAATAGAAGAGGAAGAAGATTTTACAGAGGAAACCTTGTGTGCTTTGGAAGAAAAATATCGTCCCTCCAGAATTATTATTGAATTTAACGGTATGTGGAATATGAAGGAGATGAAGCTTCCCTCTCATTGGAGCTTGGAACAGCAGATTACCATGATTGATGCCTCCACCTTCCCCATGTATTATACAAATATGCGTTCCATGGTGGCAGAGATGGTACGTAATTCCGAGATGATTATTTTTAATCGTTGTGACGGAATAAAGGAATTAAGTAACTATAAACGAAATGTAAAAGCGGTAAATCCAAGAGCAGAGATTATCTTTGAAGACTCTCAGGGAGAAATCAATGAAATGATGGAAGAGGAGCTTCCCTATGATGTAAAAGCACCGGTCATTGAACTGGATGATATGGGCTTTGGAATCTGGTATCTTGATGCCATGGATCATTTAGAACGCTATGAAGGAAAAACAGTGGAATTTATTGGACAAGTATTAAAGCCAAAGAGCTTCCCTGAGGACTTCTTTGTTCCCGGAAGATTGGCCATGACCTGTTGTGCAGATGATATGGCATTTTTAGGCTATACCTGTGAATATGAGGGTTGTAAAAATCTGCAGGAAAAGGAATGGGTAAAGGTAAGAGCTCAGGTAACTAAAGGCTTCTGGCCTGATTATGGAGGAGAAGGTCCTATTCTTCGTGCTGTTTTAGTGGAAAAAACAACAAAACCTAAAATGGAAATTATAAACTTTGTGTAGCTGATGGAGATAAGAATGGAAAAGGATGACATACTGTTTCAAAAAAGAATCAGAGAGCTGGCTACCAGATCTTATGATAAAGGGATTTTTACCTTTACGGAATTTCTTGATTTGGCAGGTCAGGATTTATTTTATCAAATGGAACAGGAGCTTCGTTATGCCGGAATTACAGTTTATGGAGAGGAATTCTTGGATCGAAAGGTGATTCGCTTTGGAAAGGCCGAGGAACTTGGGTATGAAGAAGATTTTCCCATCTCCTGTATCTGTATTGAGCCGGTAATGGAAAAATTTTCAGAGAATCTGTCTCATCGTGATTATCTGGGAGCCTTAATGAGCTTAGGAATAGAAAGAGCAAATCTGGGAGATATCCTGATTAAAGAAAAAAAGGCTTTTATTTTTTGCCTGGATCGTATTGTACCTTATTTACTGGAACACATTACTCAGATACGCCACACCAATGTAAAGTGTAGTATTGTAAGTGAAGAGATAGAATACTTAAGACCCCAAAAGGAACGACAGGCAGTTCTTTGTCCTTCGGAACGAATTGATGTTGTGATCGCAAAGCTGTATCATTTCTCCAGAAGTCAGAGTATGGAGCTTTTTCGTACAAAAAAGATTTTTATAAACAGCAGATTGTGTGAAAATAACAGCTATCAGCTGAAGAAAGAAGATATTATTAGTGTAAGAGGTTATGGGAAATTTCAATATCAGGGGATTTCCCATGAAACAAAGAAAGGAAAAATTTCAGTACTTATAGATGTATATGTGTAGTAAGTGTGCAGGATGAGGAAAAACTTAAAAAAAAAGGGAAGTACCTTAGAAATAATGCATACTAATAGAGGAGAATAATTGTGTTACATATGTTAGAGCATGCTTTTGTACATTCCATTGAAGATAGTATAAAGATTGTACCATTTTTGTTTGTTACCTACCTGTTGATGGAATACATTGAGCATAAAACAAATAATAAACTTGTAGGAATATTAAAAGGACCAAAGGGAGGACCGGTACTGGGAGGAATTGTAGGGATGATTCCTCAGTGCGGAATGTCGGCTATGGCCTCTAATTTTTATTCCGGAAGAATGATTACGGCAGGAACCCTAATTGCTGTGTTTTTATCTACATCAGATGAAATGCTTCCCATTATGCTTTCCCATTCTATTCCTATAGGAGAAATTGGAAAAATCTTGATATTTAAGGCAATTATTGCCATGATAGCAGGTCTTCTCATAGATTTGGTATTTAAGTTATGGAAGAAGGATAAGGAAGAGCTTAGAATTCATGCCATGTGTGAGCATGAGCATTGTCATTGTGAAAAAGGAATTCTTCGTTCTGCCATTCACCATACCATTCATATTTTTGTCTTTATTGTATTAATTACCTTCTTTATTAATCTGGGAATTGAATGGATTGGAGAGGAAACTTTGGCAGGAACTATTTTAAATCATCCTCTGGTAGGACCTATTACTGCAGGAATTATCGGCTTGATTCCAAACTGTGCAGCCTCTGTGGTTATAACTACCATGTATCTGGATGGCTTTATGAGCTTTGGAACCTTAATGGCAGGGCTTCTTGCCGGAGCAGGAGTAGGAACTATTGTACTTCTTAGGGTAAATGAAGAAAAGAAGGAAAGCCTGGGAATAATCGGATTACTTTATGTGATCGGTACAGTAACGGGTATTGTGTTGAATTTCATTGGTGTGTAAAAGGATAGCCGTGATGAAAGCTTGCTGTTAGTTCGTGTACAAGAGATGATAAAGATTGTAAGGTTTAGCATGAATGGAGGCATATTATCTGGTCAACCTGCAAATAGTTTGCAGAGGGTATAATGAAATAATTTAGTGGCTGATTTAAAAGGCAGGAAATCTTATTTAAAAGAAGAGGACCTGCTTTTTGTATTATACTCATTTAGAAAACAATAATCAATTGCGTTTAATACATGAATAAAATACAGTACTTTCAAATAGACAAGTTCAAACGTTTCAAGTCAAAATTAGATGTTACTTTTTAGCAAAATTAGGGAATATGTAAATAGAAGGCTTCTCTATTGATGTGTAGGATGCAAGTAGACCGACATTAGTAGGTATAAGAAATATATCCTTCAGATGTAAATTATGAAGAGTTTAAAGATGAAATGACAGAGGAAGAATTTCTTGCTGTATATGGAAGTAAAGTAGTGACTCATAACAGCTATACAGGGGATGATTTTATTCGATTGATTGAGGGCTTAAAAGAAATAACCCATTCTCAGTACTTAAGGGATGAATTTGAATACTTGATTCAAGAAATGAAGCTTTTAAAAGATGATCACAAGGTTGAACATCTTTATAACATATATTATATTCTTCATGATATGGACTATTATCTTCTTCGCTATGCTCCCACAGATGTTGCGCCATATACGATAGATGACAGTACAATTTTAAAATATTACGGAGCTTTAAAAATTTACGCGAACTGATAATATAAATTTTTTCCCAAAATGGGATAGTATACATATTATCTTCATAGAGAATGATTCACAGGTTAGGATAATAGAGAACAAAGAGTTTAAATAACAATTATATGGGCAGAAATGCAAAAACATTTGGAGACAAAATGAAAAAAGCACAGGAAGATAATGATTTATTCAACATAATTTATGACAGAACTTTTGTTGAATTAAGAAAATTTGTACTTTATAAAGCTGTAAATTCAGCATTGGTTGATGATATTTTGCAGGAAGTTTATTTGGAAGTATTTCGTCATATAAATAAACTGAAAGAACATGGGAATATCGAGGGATGGATTTATAAGACAGCAGAAAACAAGACAAAAAAATTAAATGAAATTTATTATAAATATTACGGTAACAAAAGGGGTATAGAAGAAGAGATTGTTTACGAAGAACGAGCCTTAACAGAACTTATTCAGGGAGAGGAATATCAATCTATTCTTACGGAAGATGAATTTTTATTATTAATGATGAAATACAAAGCAGGTTATTCCCATGGTGAAATTGCCAAGATACGCAAGATAACGGAAGCTAGTAGTAAAATGAAATTATCCAGAATTATTAAAAAATTGAAAGAGCATATGAATTTGTTTTTGATGTTATAAGTTAGTTGCTTAGGTTAAAGATTTTATAAGTGAGGAGGTCAAAATGGAGCAAGAACTAGAGCCCTTGGGGAAGGTAAGGGAGGAAGAAGAAAAGATACAGTTAAAACAAAATTTGGAAAGATTATTGGAAAAAGAGCTTGAGAAGTCTCCCGATGAAATTAATGTTGAAAGGATAGATGCTGTGATATCCTTATTAGCTGAGGAGAAAAAAAGGAAAGAAGATGTTCTTACCAAGGAAGTATTTTCAAAAAAATATCTTCAAGATTTTATGAGAAATACAGAAAAAGAAAAAAGGTATGGAATTTTTATCAGTGGGAAGGTTGCTGCCATACTAATTATGTTTCTTATCATTTTTGGCACGGGTAATCATATTGTGGTAAAGGCAACGGGGCAGGGAATTCTT
>JAFXGR010000124.1 GCA_017520155.1 Lachnospiraceae bacterium | reverse complement strand
GAGGAGCAGTTGCCTCTGAAGCCTGGGAAGAAGTCAGAACTTTTGCAAAAATGATTCAGGCTCCTGTATGTGAAACCTTGATGGCTCGTGGTGTTTTTGACAATTATGATGAGCTGCATACGGGAATGATAGGGATGCATGGTACAAAAACCTCAAATTACGGAGTGACAAAGAGTGATCTGTTAATTGCCATGGGAGCCAGATTCTCTGACCGTGTTATTGGAAATGCAAAGAAATTTGCTAATGGTGCCCAAATTCTGCATATTGATATTGATGCAGCGGAAATTGATAAAAATATAAAAACAGACGCCTCCTTAGTAGGAGATTTAAAAGAGATTCTGAAAACATTGATCAGCAAATTAGAACAGCAGGATCATAAGGAATGGATTGAAGACATAAAGAATTTAAAGGAAAAATATCCTTTGAAGTATGAAGAAGAATGTTTAAGCGGACCCTTCATTATTGAAGAAATTGACAGAATTACTAAAGGAGAGGCATTGATTACCACAGATGTGGGACAGCATCAGATGTGGGCTTCTCAGTATTATCGTTATACCAGTCCAAGAACCTTTTTATCTTCCGGAGGATGCGGAACCATGGGATATGGTTTAGGAGCCTGTATCGGAGCAAAAATGGGACAGCCGAATAAGATCTGTATTAATATTGCAGGAGACGGATGCTTCCGTATGAATATGAATGAATTGGCAACAGCAAGCCGTTATAATATTCCCATTATTCAGGTGGTAATTAATAACCATGTTTTGGGTATGGTACGTCAGTGGCAAAACTTATTTTACGGGGGAAGATATTCTCAAACCGTGTTGGAGGATAAGGTGGATTTTTGCAAGGTTGCTGAGGGCTTAGGCTGTGAGGCTATTTTAGTAACCTCCAAAGAAGAGGTTGGGCCTGCAATTGAAAAGGCAATAGGCTTAAATAAGCCGGTGCTGATCAATTGTATTATTCCAAAAGATGATAAGGTATTTCCGATGGTGGCTGCAGGAGCTCCAATCAGTGAAACCTTTGATGCAGAGGACTTGAAAAAAAGAATAATTTAAACATAAGACAGAGTGTGTGATGATTAAAACAAAGACGAAGATGAAAAAATGGTTTAAAGTCATTGCTGTGTTTCTCTTGATGATTGTTGTATTGCCGGGGCTAATTTATTTAGGCCTGGCAATTTACTATCAGGATTCTTTTATGTATGGGACATGGATCAATGGAATATATTGTACGGGAAAGACGATTACAGAGGCGGCAGAAGAATTGGAACAAAGCTTTTCTTATGAAGAGTTAAAGGTTTTTACCCCCTATCAGGAGGAAGTTTTACCCATTGAAGAACTGGAGCCTTCTTTTGACTTTGTAAGTGCCCTGGAAGAATATAGAAAAAGGCAAAATCCCTATGAGTGGTACTTAAATTTGCTTAAGGGGAAGGAGAAAAAAGAATTTTTCCCCAAGATTTCTTTTTCTCAACATAGACTGGAGGAGTGGATTAAATCCACCAGGGGATATCAGGAAAATTTAAAACTGAAGCCGGATAAACTGGTAATTTGCTGGACAGATCAAGGCTATGTCTTAAAGGAAGAAAAAGCACTGATTTTAAATATACAGGCAGCAGAACAAATCATAAAAGAAGCAATTATTCAGGGAAAACAGGAAGTAGTGCTGGAGGAAGAAAGCTGCTATTTTTATCGTGATGAAACCTTGGAAATGCAAAAAATGAGAGAGCTTTTTGAGAAAATTGAGCAACATCAATCCTTCCGCCTTACCTATGTATTAAAGGAAGAAGAAAAAAAGCTACAGCCAAAGGATTTGGGTGCCTGGCTTCTTACGGATTCCCATCAAATTCCCCAATTAGATCAGCAGGGAAAGCTGATGATAGAAAAGGAAAAAATCGCAGAATTCGTTCAACAGATGGCCAAGGAATATGACACCTGGGGAAATTATAAGTTTACTACTCATAATGGGAAAGAAATTTCCATTTCCAAGGGAAACTACGGTACACAAATTAATCAGAAAAAGGAAATTGCTTTTTTAACAGAATGGTTAAAAAATCCTGTTGAGACAGTTAGAATTCCTGTTTATCTTAAGGATGTTACTTATAAGAATAAAAATAAAATTGATGAAACTTATATTGAAATAGATATGAATTTACAAAAAATGTTTTATTTTTCCCAGGGGGAAAAGGTGTTGGAGACAGATGTAGTCACAGGATGGACTAAACGAGGAATGGGAACACCGGAAATGGTATGTTTTATTCAAAGAAAATCAAGGAATGCGGTGTTAAAGGGCCCGGGTTACCGTTCTTTTGTAAATTACTGGATGCCTGTTTATGGGGGAATCGGAATTCATGATGCCAGCTGGAGAGATGAATTTGGCGGTCAGATTTATATGAAGTCAGGCTCCCACGGGTGTATTAATACTCCCTTAGAGCGCATGGCAGATTTATTTGAAATGGTGGAAGTAGGAACCCCCGTTGTGATTTATGGTAACGGAAATTCGTAAAGATAACCTGTTGCATAAATGGGAACCCTTCAGCGTATGAATAATTATTTACCAATTCATCAATAAAAATATGACGTGGTAATTGACTAAAGCGTTAAATCGTTGTACAATGGAATGCGTGTATACAATTATATTATTTTAAAAGAGGAAATTAGGAGGATATTGGAATGGCCAGAGTATATAACTTTTCAGCAGGACCTGCAGTTCTGCCGTTAGAAGTTTTACAGGAAGCAGCAGCAGAGATGATGGATTATCAGGGAACCGGAATGTCGGTTATGGAAATGAGCCACAGATCCAAGGCCTATGATAAGATTATAAAAGATGCAGAAGCTGACTTAAGAGAGTTAATGAACATTCCGGATAATTACAAGGTACTGTTTTTACAGGGGGGAGCAAGTCAGCAATTTGCCATGATTCCCATGAATCTTATGAAAAATAAAGTGGCAGATTATATTGTAACAGGTCAGTGGGCAAAAAAAGCATATCAGGAAGCAGCGAAATACGGTAAAGCAAATAAAATTGCAAGCAGTGAGGATAAAACCTTCTCCTATATTCCTGATTGTTCAGATTTACCTATTTCTGAAGATGCAGATTACGTTTATATTTGTGAAAATAATACAATCTACGGTACTAAATTTAAAGAGCTTCCCAATACAAAGGGAAAAACACTGGTGGCAGATGTTTCCAGCTGCTTTTTATCAGAGCCTGTAGATGTGACAAAATATGGAATAATTTACGGCGGTGTTCAAAAGAATATTGGACCTGCAGGAGTAGTTATTGTAATTATCAGAGAAGATCTGATTACAGAAGATGTACTGGAAGGTACACCTACCATGCTGCAGTATAAAATTCATGCAGATAACGGCTCAATGTATAATACTCCTCCTGCTTATGGAATTTATATTTGTGGAAAAGTATTTAAATGGCTGAAAAAGCAGGGGGGTTTAGAGGCCATTAAGGTACATAATGAAGAAAAAGCAGCTGTTTTATATGACTTTTTGGATCAAAGCAAATTATTTAAAGGAACGGTGAGAAAAGAAGATCGCTCCTTAATGAATGTTCCTTTTGTTACCGGAAGTGAAGAATTAGATGCCAAGTTTGTTAAAGAGGCAAAAGAAGCCGGCTTTGAAAACTTAAAGGGACACAGAAGTGTAGGCGGTATGAGAGCCAGCATATATAATGCTATGCCAAAAGAGGGTGTAGAAAAGCTGGTAGAATTTATGAAAAAATTTGAAGCAGAAAACTCTGCCAATTAAAAGAAAAATAAAAAAAGCAGTTTAAAACAGTTAGTAAGGGAAAAGAAAAGGGAGAGTTTTATGTTTAAGTATCATTGCCTAAATCCTATTGCTAAAGTAGGAACAGATAAATTTAAAAATCATTTTGTAAAAACAGACCGGATAGAGGAGGCCGAAGGAATTTTAGTTCGCAGTGCTTCCATGCATGAAATGGAATTGCCGGACAGTCTTTTGGCAGTGGCAAGAGCCGGAGCAGGAGTAAATAATATTCCTTTGGAAAAATGTGCGGCTAAAGGTATTGTTGTATTTAATACTCCCGGAGCAAATGCAAACGGAGTAAAGGAACTGGTAATTGCAGGAATGCTGCTGGCAGCCCGTGATGTGGTAGGAGGTATTAATTGGGTAGCAGAAAATACAGAGGATGCCAATATTGCCAAAAGAGCGGAAAAAGAAAAGAAGAATTTTGCGGGAACAGAGCTTTTAGATAAAAAGCTGGGAATTATCGGCTTGGGAGCTATTGGAGTAAAGGTAGCTAATGTGGCTAAGCATATGGGAATGGAAGTATATGGATATGATCCCTATGTTTCCGTAGATGCTGCCTGGAATTTAAGCCGTGATGTTAAGCATGTATTAAATGTAGATGAGATTTATGAGTGCTGTGATTATATTACAGTGCATGTTCCTTTACTTGATTCCACTAAGGGAATGATTAATGATGAATCTATTTCCAAGATGAAAGACGGAGTTATTTTGCTGAATTTCTCAAGAGATCTTTTAGCCGATGAGGAAGCTGTTCTTAGAGGAATTAAGAATGGTAAGATTCGTAAATATGTAACAGATTTCCCTAATCCTACCATTGTAGGACAGGAAAACTGTATTGTTATTCCTCATTTAGGTGCTTCAACAGAGGAGTCCGAGGATAACTGTGCTGTAATGGCAGTAAAGGAATTAATTAATTACCTGGATAACGGAAATATCATTAACAGTGTAAATTATCCTAATTGCGATATGGGAATTTGTGCGCAGGAAGGCAGAATTGCCATTTTCCATTATAATAAAAAGAATATGATCAGTAAGTTTTCTACTATTTTGGGCAATGCGGAAATTAACATTACCGATATGACCAATAAATCTAAAGGAGAATTTGCTTATTCCATGTTTGATGTGGAAGCTACAATTACAAAGGAGATTGTAGAACAGCTGGAAGCTGTTGATGGTGTTATTCGTGTAAGAGTAGTTAAATAGTTTCTTGATTTTTATCATAAAAAAGGGATCCCGAAAATTTCGAGATCCTTTTTTGAATTAAATAGTTAAATTCTAGGCTTTGGAGCATCTCCCATAATGTCCTTATAATCATCGTTAAACTTATTATTACGTTCAACAGCGGCCTCTGTTGCAAGATCCATGTAACGGATAAAAATATCTTCTACAGGCTTACCATGGATCATGGCCAGTTCTTGAAGAATAGGACGAAGCTTTTCAATTTGTTCGGAGATTCGCACCTTTTGGGGGTCTACTTCCCCAATTACCTCTTCTGCATAAGCATTAATTTTACCTAAAAACTCTCTGTCTTCTGCTGTCATTTTTTTACTCCTTGCTGTTTCATTTGATTTTAACTTTGTCAAAAACCGGTTAAGGGTTATTTTTGAAAAGTCAGATATCATTTTTAGTTTTAAATCAATATACCACTTGCGAACACAGTTGTCAAAATGTATAGTAGTTTTAGAAAGAAAGAATACTTGGGTTGTTACAGTTAGAATATAGAAAAAGGAGATTTTATATGGCCATAATAAAACCATTTCAGGCAATCAGACCTGCCGGTGAGTTTGCAGGAAAAATTGCAGCATTACCCTATGATGTATATAACAGAGAGGAGGCCGCAAAAATTGTGAAGGATAATCCCCTTTCCTTTTTGGCAATAGATCGGCCGGAGACGGCGTTTCCTCCTTCTCAGGATATGTATGCAGACTGTGTATATGAAAAAGCAGCGGAATTATTAAAGGAATGGATAGAAAAGGGATATTTCATCCGAGAGGAAAAGAAGGTTTATTATCTTTATGAATTAACATGGAAGGGAAGAAGTCAATGTGGATTTGTGGCAGCAGCTTCCATTGATGATTATGAGAATCAGGTAATATTAAAGCATGAAAATACAAGAGAAGAAAAGGAACAGGACAGAATCCGGCATATTTCTTATTGCAATGCACAAACCGGTCCTATTTTTCTGGCTTACAGAGACAGGGAGAGATTAAATGAAATTATGAATATGGTAAGAGCCAAAGAGGCTGTTTACGATATTGAAAATGAGGATCAAGTACGTCATAGAGTATTTTTGGTATCAGAGGAGAGTTTAATTAAGGAGATAGAAGAACAGTTTTCTCAGATTGACAGAATTTATATTGCAGATGGACATCATCGCTGTGCCTCTGCAGTAAAAGTGGGCCTGAAACGAAGACAAGAGGATAAAGAAGGAAAGGAGATAAATGCAGAATATAATTATTTTCTTTCCGTACTGTTTCCCCAGTCAGAGCTGGAAATTTTAGACTATAATCGTGTGGTTAAGGATTTAAATGGATATACAAAAGAAGAATTTTTAAAATTACTGGAAAAGAATTTTTATTTGGAAAAGAAGGAAGAGGCTGTATCCCCAAAAGAAAAAGGCTGTTTTGGAATGTATTTAGAGGGACAATGGTATCAGCTTACCTTTAAAAAGGAAAATAAGGGAGAAAATCATGCAGTAAAGGATCTTGATGTATCTGTTCTCCAGGATTATTGTCTTAATCCTATTTTAAATATTCAAGATCCCAGAATCGATCATCGAATTGATTTTGTGGGAGGAATCTGGGGATTAAAGGAGCTGGAAAGAAGAGTTTCTTTAGATTGTAAGGTGGCCTTTTCTTTATACCCTACTACCATGGAAGAATTGTTTGCAGTGGCAGATGCAGGAGAACTGATGCCTCCTAAGTCTACCTGGTTTGAACCGAAATTAAGAAGCGGATTTTTTATTCATGAGATTTAAACTGTGCTGAGAGGAGAAAGTTATATGAAGACAAAATTATATAATTTAATGAATTGGGCAGATATTGAAGCCATTGTTTATTCGGAAGAAGATCGTCCCGGAGAAATTCTGGGTCCTCATAAGGTGGGAAATTCTGTTTTATATCAGGCATTTTTTCCTGATGCAGCTAAAGTATCTTTGAATATTAAGGGGAGAGAAAAAAAGGTACCTATGGAAATAGCTGATGAAGAAGGTTTTTTTGCAGCAACGGCAAATGTTGCTCTTGATACACCTTATTTCTATGAGATTACCACAAAGGAAGGGAAAAAAGTAAAACGAGAAGATCCTTATGCCTATTCTTTTGGTCCCTCAAAGGAAGTGGAAGAAAAACTTCAAAAAGGTATCCTTTATGATTCATGGAAGTATTTTGGGGGAATAAAGAAGGAAATACATGAGAAAACAGGGGTATCCTTCCTGGTAAGAATTCCCAATGCACAGCGGGTAAGTCTTGTGGGAGAATTTTCTCAGTGGGATGGAAGATGGTATCCCATGAACCGATTGGAAGGAACGGAGCTGTTTTCATTATTTTATCCTGATTTTGATGAATCACAGGGATATTTATATGAAGTAAAAAATAAAGATGGCAGCACCTACTTAATGAAGGATCCCTACAGCCTGGTGAAAAAACAGGGAGAAAGAGAGCTTTCCTTTGTTTATGGAAGAGAAGAATATATCTGGTCAGATGAGAAGTTTGCGCAAAAGGAGATAAAAAAGGAAGATTGCTCAATTTATTCCTGGGATGGAAAAGAAAAGAAAAACGAAAAATTCTTTTCTTCTCTAAAAAAATGTGGTTTTACCCATATTTTACTTCCCGGCTTTTCCATGGATAATTATTTTTATCAGCTTCCTTCATTTTTTGAATGTGATGATGAGTTTAAAGAGTTCGTTAATATGGCACATAAACAGGAGCTGGGAGTAATTTTTAAATGGAACGCTTCAGGATGTGAAAATTTACAGGAAAAAGAAAAAAGTAATTTCTATCTTTCCAACATATTATTTTTGATTCAGGAGTTTCATTTAGACGGAATTCTTTTTTCCGGACTTGAGAAATTATTTTATCTTGATTATGAAAAAGGAGACAATCAGTGGATTCCCAATATCTATGGAGGAAATGAAAATCTGGAAGGCATTGAATTAGTAAAGCATGCGGTGAGTATTCTTCGAAGAGATCATTCCCATCTTCTTTTGCTGGCAGCTTTAGATGCTCTTTGGTGGGGAATTACTGAGGAGCTTTCTAAGGGAGGACTGGGATTTGATTACTGTGTTGATACAGCCTTTGCCAAGGGAATTCCTTCCTATTTGAGAGCTTCTAAAGAGGAAAGAGTGGGACTTCATCACTGCTTATCTCAACGAATGGATTATGCCAAAGAACAAAACTTTATTATGGCCCTTGAACAGGAAAATTTAGGCTCTTTATGGGAAGAGATTAAGGGAAGTGAGGAAGAAAAATTTAATCTCTTAAAGACCATGACAGCTTATATCAGTTTTCTTCCGGGAAAAGCAATCCAGGGAATTCCTTTTCCTGCGGCTTATGAAAATGAAGTACAGCAGCTGCAGAAAAAATGTCATGATATGAAATTGAAATTTTTATCTATGGGAGAAAAAGAAGAGGATAATTTCTTTTTCCTGAATAAAGAACAGAGAGAGCAAGGGGTAATCAGCTTTTGGAAGATGAACAAAGAGGAAGAAGGTTCATTTTTGGTCATTGCGAATTTCTCAAATGAGAAGAAAGAAAATTATTTGGTGGGTGTACCCTTAGAAGGAAAATATGAGGTAATATTTGATACACAGATAAAAGCCTTTGGAGGAAAACAGCTGATGATGTCTGAAAAAGTACAGACAAAGGAGAATGGCTGGGACGGATTTCCTTATCAGGCTGCATTTTCCATGGAGCCCTATTCTTTAAAAGTTTTTCTCTATAGTTCCTTTAATGAAGAAGAAATTTTGGAAATGGCAAGAAAAAGAGCAGAAGAAATTAAACTTCAGCTGGAGCAGGAAGCAAGAGAAAAGATTGCCAGAATAAGAGAACGAAAAAATAAATTGGAAAGTGGGAATAACTAAATAATGATAGACATGATTGCAGTAAGCCAAAAGGAGCTGTCTCCTGTGTTTTTGGAAAAGTTATTGGAGAATTTTCCGGAAATGATTATTGACTTTGGCTTAAAGGTGTTATTGGCCGTTCTAATTTTAATTTTTGGTCTTCAGTTTATTAAGATTTTTCGGAAAATAATCAAAAAATCCTTAAACAAGGCGAATGCCGATTTGGGAGTTACTCAGTTTATTGATTCCTTTGTAAAAATTGGACTTTATGTTGTGCTGATTATGATTATTGCTACAGGATTTGGCGTTAATGTAACCAGTGTTATTGCAGTTCTTGGTTCTGCCGGTGTGGCCGTTGGTCTTGCCCTTCAGGGAAGTCTTTCCAATCTGGCAGGAGGAGTATTAATCTTAATCTTAAAACCTTTTAAGGTGGGAGATTATATTATTGAGGATGCTAACAAAAATGAAGGAACGGTAACGGAAATCCAGATTTTTTATACCAAACTTACCACGGGAGATAATCGGGTAATTATCCTTCCCAACGGAAGTCTGGCCAATACCAGTTTAACCAACGTTACCCAGGCACCTTATCGAAGACTGGAGCTGATTGTGGGAATTTCTTATGAAAGTGATTTGAAAAAAGCAAAACAGCTTCTTTCCCAAATGATAGATGAGGATGAGAAGGTAATTCAGGAAAAAGATAAAAATGTTTATGTGGATATGCTGGATCAAAGCAGTGTAAATCTGGGTATTCGCTGCTGGTTTTTAAAAGAGGATTATTTGGAAGGAAAATGGCGTCTTACAGAGCAGATTAAACTAATCTTTGATGAGAATAATATTTCCATTCCTTATCCTCAAATGCAGCTTCATTTTGAAAAGGAATAAAGGCAGGGCAGCACCCAAAGTTAAAATGGTTTTCAGCCAGACGGGTGCTGCTTTTTTTATAATTACTTTTTCTCTTATGATCAGACAGTTAATGATTGATGATAAGAGAATTGTTGTTACTTTTCACACCTTAGCCAGCTAAGGTGCAAAAAGTAACTAGTGTAACGGTTTCTAAATAACTATACCATTCACATAGAATATTTTTCTGAGAGTGAAGTTCAAAAAACGTAGGCGTAGCGGGCTACGCTGAGGATTTTTGAATCTTTGCTATCAGGAAAATAGGCATGTGATATGGTATAGTTAATTT
>JAFXGR010000123.1 GCA_017520155.1 Lachnospiraceae bacterium | reverse complement strand
GTAGCAGAATCTCTAGGAGTAACTCCAGGATATATATGTAATGTAGAAAATAACCGTACTGCAATGTCACTACGAGTATTAACGTATTATGCCCGTTTAGTGGGATGTTCTTTGGATTCTCTTGTGGGAGAATTAGAACCGGAATATACGGAAACTGCACTTGACCGCAAGCTATATCAAAAGATGATAAAATTAGATATGGAATCGAAAGAAAAATTATTAAAGACACTTGAAATATGGATGGAGTAGATTTTGTTTTGTTCTGATTTTGCAACAGGCTTTCCATTTTTTGATTGGACATTAAACATCTATCTATATTTAATAACAAATATGTAGAATATATTTGTTGCAAATGAAGCATGGATTGGCAAGTTACAAGAGTGTTTACGGCTCTTTTGAAGATGGAGAGGGAGGATTGGATTAAGTAATTGTAGCAGGAAACATAAAAAGGAACAATAAGTAAGCAAAAAAGAACTATAGCCCTTTGTCATATTTGTATATAAAGTATAAAATATTAATTAATTTATCTGTAATTATATACATTTTCAATTGATATAAGGGAGAAAAAATGGAAAAAAAGAATTTTACAGTTGTAGAAAGTAGTATACCGGGATCTGGCGGAAGTGTACAGGGGATGAAGCAATATATGGGAATGGAGAGTTCCATTGGGGAATTTACATTTTCGGTTCCGCTTCCTCTAAGCTCGTGCAGAGAACTGGATTTTTCAATGGCTTTGACCTACAGTCTGGGAAATGGAAATGGGATATTCGGAATGGGTTTTTCTCTGAATATTCCTTTTTTTGTGAGAAAAAGTACGCATTCAATACCGTGTTATCAAAATAGTGATATTATTCTGTCGAATGAATATGGAGAACTTATTTCAGACAATGATATGAAAGAAGAGGGATATAGCTGTTTTTTACCAAGAAAGGAAAAAGAATTTGCCCAAATACGGTGTTATGAAGAAGAAAGTGGTTCTTATTTTTTGGTATGCGGCAAAGACCAGAGTATTCGGTATTATGGAAAGGATAAAAACAGCCGTATTGCAGATCCGGAAAATCCCGGGAATATTTATTCATGGCTGTTATCTGAAATAGTAGATTCCCATGGGAACCGTGTACGATTTGAGTATAAGGAAGCAGGGGCAAATCGTTTTATTGAAAAAATATATTATGGAAATTACAGAGAAGAAAGTCAGGAAAAATGGTGCTTCTGTGTTGATTTTGCGTATGAAAAAATCCGCAGGGATATCTTCCGTTCTTACCGAAGTGGTTTTTTGTTGGAGACAGATTGTTTATGTAGAAAAATATCCATGATTCATCAAATGGAGGAAGAGAAAAATGTTGTATGGGAAATGAATTTCATATATGACCTGAAAGATATTTCAATGCTGCACTCTATACAATTTCAAGGAAACCGGACAGAAAAAGGAAGGGTATACAGTGAAAAGTACCCTGCAACAGAATTTTTTTATACAGATTATCAGCCTTTGGAACAAAGTTACGAAAAAATGAAATTTGGAGATGGATTCCAGATTTTGCCGAATATGGAGGATTATCATCCGGTAGATTTATATGGGGAAGGTCTGCCGGGGATATTGTGTGGAGAAAAAAATGGTTTTTATTATTTTCCGCCCAAAGGAAGAGGGGAGTATGGAGACCCTGAATTGATAAAGTCGTTTCCCATTGACCGGCAATTAGAAAATCATGAATATGTTTTTATGAGTCTGGAAGGAAATGGGGCATATGACCTTGTGGTACTTTGTCCGGAAAGAGCCGGGTATTATGCACAGGAAGAAGGAATATTTTATCCATTTGTTCCTTTTGAGAATATCCCTTCCGGATTGAGAAGCAGGTATGCAGAATTAGAAGATATGAATGGAGATGGAAGGACTCACTTAATCGTACAATCAGAAGTGGGAGGATATTATTATCCTTCGTTGGGAAGAAAGGGATTTGGCAATATAAGTGCCTGTTCTTTACCTGAGGATTTTTTACAGCAGAGTGAAGATATTACGAAGCAAAAGGATGCATTTGTAAATGTGTTTGGAGATGGGCTGCGGCATAAAGTACGCATTCGGAATGGGGAAATTCTTTGCTGGCCTTGTCTTGGATATGGCAGGTATGGCAATCATCTGGAATTGGAGAATGTACCTTATATAAAAGATTTTGATGTCAGAAGAATTTATTTTGCAGATTTGGACGGAAGCGGAACGGAGGATCTGATTTATTTCCATGAGGAAGAAGCAGAGATTTTTAAGAATCTGGGAGGAAGATTTGAAATGGGAATCAGGGCAGCACTTCCATTTGCCCTGACGGAAAATGACATTATCCGGTTTGCAGATGTGGATGGTACCGGCTGCCAGTCAATGATTTTAACCAGAATTTTTCCCAAGACAATCCATTTTCGTTATGATTTTTGTAAGGGGCAGAAGCCTTATCTTTTAAATAAAATAAATAATCATATGGGAGAAATGTGGGAAATTGATTATAAGACCACAGTGCAGCAATATCTTGAAGATAAAGAGAAGGGAATGGAATGGCAGTATAAACCACGTTTTCCAATGCAGGTCATGCATAAAGTTGCTTATCGGGATGCAATTAATGGAGTAACCCTGAACAGGACGTTCTGTTTTCGTGAAGTTTATTATGATTTGAAAGACAGAGTATTTTACAGCTTTGGAGAAAGTGAAGAATGGTGTCATGGACAGGAGGAGTTCGTAGAAGGATATCATAAAGTTTGTAAATATTTTATTCCGGGAATGGAAAATCGTGCAGAGTTTTTGAAGCAGAATCTGGAAGATGTTTCCCAAGAGGGGGAAAGAGAAGCGCAAAAAGCTCTGTCGGGAATGCTTTTGCAGGAAGAAATGTATCGGTGGTGTCCTGAAAGCAATCCAGAAGAAAATGAGGAATTAAAACAGGTAATCAAGAGGCGTTATGTTGTAAAAGAAAACAGAAAACCTGCGGATGGATGTCATGGAAGTTATCTGGTAACCTGCAGGGAACATCTGGAATATTTATGCCAGGGTTCTTTGGAGGATTCCAGAATCAGGCAGGAGATTTATTGGGAAGAGGATTGTTATGGGTATCCTTTAAAAAGCGCGGAAATATGGTATAGAAGGGAACAGCCGAAGATACTGCAGCAGGAAAATACAAAAATATTATATAAAGTAAAGAATTTATGCCATTTAAAGGAAGATAACTATTTGCTGGGAATACCGGTTTTTGAAGAAGAGTGGGAAGCGGTCTGTCAGGAAGGACTTTTTTCAGAGGATGCTTTTATAGCTTTTATAGAGAAAACAGAAAAGGTTCTTTTGTGGAAGAGAAACTATTATTACTGGAATGATATGCAGACAGAATGTCTTTCTTTAGGGGAAGCAGGAAAGAAAGCTCTTTTGCACCATACCAGAGAGTTTTCTTTCCGGGAAGGTGTTCTTTCAGAATTGCTGGAAGGATTGGGACTTATAAAGGAAGAAGAAGCAGAAATATGTCAGGAAGCAGGGCTTATCTTAGAAGAAGGAAAATGGTGGAAAGTTAATCAGGTAACCCGCTATCTGGGAGAAGAAGGATATTATCTGCCTGTAGAAGTGACTTCTTTTTGGGAAAAGGAGAATCCGCTTTTTTCCAGTACGTGTCTTACTTATGACAGGTTTCAACTGCTTCCTGTTAAATGGGAGACCTATGTACAGGGAGAGCACAGGAATGATTACTATGCCACACCGGATTACCAGACAATGAAGTATCAAAAAATAATGGACTGGAACCGGAATATAAAAGAAATTCTGTACAGCCCTCTCGGGGATGTCAGGGTTATGACAGAATATGGAAGCAGTGTGGACGGAAAGGTTGGATATTTGCCTTTGGAACAATATGAATTACCGGAAACTATGGATGTTTTATCCATGGTTCAGACACCGGAGAAATATGTCCAGAAAGCGGCAGCCTTTTTTTGGCAGGATTATTGTGCTTACGAAAGGGACGGCAGCCCGATCTGCCGTGTCGAGCTTATACCGCTTACTTATCCGGAGGAAGGAAAACAGGAAAAGATCAAAGTTCAATTGGCATATCTGGACAGCCATTTTCGTTTGGTGGAATCCAGAGTATGGGATGGAAACAGTTTTCGGGTATCTGAAAGGAAAAGGCATGGATTTGATGGGCAGGAAACGTTACATTTGGTTTCATTTATAGATCAGGAAGGGAATTTTTATAACGATGACAATTTAGAGGCTACGTTATCCTGTAAGTACGATGTTTTTGGAAGAAAAATACAATGCAGTTATCCAAAAGGAAAGGGACCGGATGGCAGATATCTGTCGGTATTTAACAAAACAGAGTATACACCATGGGAAGAAAATTTTTATGACGGAAATGATACCAGCCTGGAATCAGAGTATGACCGGGTATGGAGAAATCATACCGGGCCGGATTCCATATCAGACCAGGGCCAGAGAATGGATAGTGGGGAAAAGACGGAATATGGCCGGCTTTTAAACGTGCGGACAGAAAAAGAGGAAGCGGCTTTTATTTTGGATAAAGCAGAAAAATTTTACAATACCCCTGTCAGACATATTTATGACTGTATGGGAAATCCTGCAAGAGAAATCCTTTTGCCTGATCCGGAAGAAAAGAAGGGCAGCAATGGGGATTGCAGGGAACCCGGGTCTGGGGAAGAAGAACTTTTTACAACAGTCATACATGATATTTATGGAAGAGAGTGTGAGGTAAGAGATGCCAGATTGGGTAAGGCAGGTAACTATAACCTTATGGTGAAACGGGACCGGGCAGGTATGATAGAGTATACCGATAGCGCAGATGCGGGGAGGCATCTGACCGTAAACAATAGCTATGGGAAGGTGATTTTCCAGGCAGATGGAGAAGGAAACAGGATTCGTTACAGATACGACCATCAACAGCGCCTGACAGAGAAATGGCAGAATGAGGATGGTCTGGTTGGTAAATGGGAATATGGAGATCTGTTAGAGAAGGGAAAAGAAAAGAATCTGACAGGAAGGATAGTTTCTTCTTATGGCCAAAGCGGAGTAAGGCAGATAGAACAATATGACCTTCATGGAAATGTGCTAAAGGAAAAAAGGCGGTTTGGCAAAACATATGGGAAAAGGCTGAATTGGGAAAAGGAGGAAGAGCTGGAAAACAGGGAGTATATTCAGGAGTATAGATTTTCACCGGCAGACCAGATTGTTTTCTATAAGATGGCAGATGGAACAGTACAGGAGACAGAATATAACTGCCTTGGGGAATGTGAACAAATTACAGTAAAAATGCCGGAATGGGAAGAGAAGAAAGTTATTTTAAAAAAGGTTGAATATAATCCGGAAGGAAGAATACAGACGCTTTTATATGGAAACGGAATACAGGTGAAGCATAACTGGGATATGCTCAGCGGAGAGTGGAACGAAATACAAACGTTTGACAAAGATAGTAATCTTCTTATGGAACAAAAATATTTGTATGATTTGGCCGGAAATATTTCTTTTATCTTTCAGAAAAAGGGAAAGGAAGAAATGCCAAAACAGGTCAAAGAGTACAGTTATGACAAATATTATCAGTTAAAATCATGCAAAAGTTTGCAGGTATTGCCCATGGATCTGGGAGTGGAGGCTTATGAAGAAGGATTTCAATATGATTCTGGTGGGAATATGATATCGTATTCAAGAGAATCTGCAGCAGAAAGTATTCGAAAGAGTTATAGCATCAACCCAAACAGTAATCGTCTGGCAGATGAGAATTATGTATACAACGATAATGGCTGTGTAATCCAAAGTCCGCAGTTTACCAGTCTTTCCTGGACACCGGAAGGAAATCTGGAAAGAATATGTATGCAGGATGATAAGGGAAACCAGATTGTGGAGTACTATCATTATGATGAAAATGGCAGCCGTATCCGTAAAGTCAGGGAAGAAAATGGAATTGCAGTATGGGACAAACGGTATGCAGGAGAACTGGAGGAGTATATTTTTTATTCAGATAAAATGCAGGAGACTGGCAGAAAACAGATGGTTTCGGTTCTGTTCCAAAATGAATTGATCTGGTATGTGGGAAAAGAAGAAGAAGGTAACAGAATCCGGCAGGAAGAAAGATACTGTATCGAAGACCATTTGCAGTCCGTGATCTTGGAAACCGGAGAGGAGGGAAATGTTGCCGGTGAAGAGGAGTTTTACAGTTTCGGAGAAACAGCTTCTTATGAAGAAGAAAACAGCGCTCTTTGGGAAAAAGAATACCGTTTTTCAGGAAAAGAAAAGGATGAAATTACAGATTTATATTATTTTGGGGCAAGATATTACGATGGGGTAAGGTTTCTTAGTGCGGATTCTTTGGAATATATGGATCCTTATCGTTTTCAGGGAATTAACCTTTTCAGTTATTGCCAGAATAATCCGGTGAACTATGTGGATATGTCAGGGCATGATATTATTTTTATTGCAGGAGCAACATTCCATAAGAGAGCTGAGGAGGAAAAGAACAAGTTATCTAAAGATTGTGAAATGACGGTTTATAAGATTGAATCGGAAACTGAATTCCATAATATATGGAAAAGTATAGAAAAACCAAATACGACAGTTGTTATATTGACTCATGGAAACAAGAATTCATTATATTTTGATATGGAATCCAAAAAAAGGGTAAGCAAGATTGAACCAAATACGAATATTACTAATGTAATTCTGCTTAGCTGTAAGGCAAGCAGAAGTCAAACAGGAATTTCAAAAAAAATATTAGAAAATATATCATCAGCTGGTAAAGTTCTTGGAGCCAATACTTCTGTTAATTTTATGAATGAAAAGTTTGCTGCTAAAACAAATATAAATGGTAATAAGGATGGAATTAAACTTAGAGATAATTTTCTAATAATGAGTAATAGTGAGATAAAAAGAATAGAACAGGAGAATCAATTATGGGATATGCTAATGTATATGTGTCCGGAAAAACTAAAGCAAAATAAAAAATATCAAATTAGTTTAAGACAAAAAAAAGATTATCCAATTAAAATAAAGGAAGAAGAAATACGTTTATATCAAATTTTGAATAAAACAAATTCTGTGCAGAAATCTCAGAATTTACAAACAAGAAATAGAACGCAAGGAAGTGTGACTGTGCAGACAAAGAAGAAAAAAAATACTGTCCCAAGTTTATATGAAAGAAGTTTAAAAAAATATAGAAAATGAAAACAGTAATGCAATTAAAAATACCAAATGCGCAAAAAGTAAAAAAGGATTTCTTAAAATTAATACCAGTAAGATAAGGAGCATTTATGAAATATCAGAATAAAACATTTATAGAATTCAAAGAAAGCAGCCCACTGGCAGCTCAGGCATTAGGGAAGCTTGTGCAGACTTTGGAAAAAGAAAATATTCCCCAGACCGAAGATGGAAAATTATGGCAGGAACAGTTAACAGAGAGCCTGTACCAAAATGGTTTTTGCAGTTCCCATCAGATTGCAGAAATATCAGAAAAAACATTTTTGTTAAAATACGCGGATAAGCTCCCCTTGGAGAAAGAAGCACTTCGCAGGCTACATAAAAATGCACGTCGCATCAGCCGGAAAGCATGGCATCTGTATGTAAGCCTGAAGACAACGGAGGGGGCAAAAGGATATCTGAATATTCTGGGAGGAAAAAAAGGCGGTCAGGCATATGAATTTTTTAAGGAAATTCCCAGTTATCAGGATATTTTCGGATGTCTGGAAGAGGACTGTGGGGAAGAAATGTCTGTTTTCAGCCCGGCAGCGTATTTTGCAGACTTAATGCGCATTGTGGATAAGTATATTACTGAGCCGGGAATGGTTTCCGGGAAAATCCCGGAAGGCTGTACTTTTCCACAACGCCGTCCGGATTTGATGCACCTGAAACTGAATGAAGAAAACAGTATGCAGGAAGTTTCTTATGTAGGACTGGCAGAAAAAAGAATGGCGGCATTTCTTTTAGATAAGGATATTTGTGAAGATGCACAAATGCAGGAATTATATAAAAATATGTCAGGACTTTTTTATCCTTTGGAACTGCCATTGCAGATACCAAAAGAGAAAATACGTGGATACCTGAAGGAAAAGAAGACTTCTTTGGAAGAACTGTATGAGATTTTTGGTGTTGGAAGAGAAAAAGTATTATGTGAACGAATGAAGGTCAAAGGGGATTTTTTAGACAGCCTTCTCTCTGTCTGGGATGAAAACAGACGCAGGCAGTTTCGGGGGGAGGCATCTATGGAAGAATTGCAAAATGCTTCTGAATTTTTATTTGCTGCGGATTTGACAAAGCAGGAAGCAAAAACTTTGTTTTTGTCACAGTTTACGGAAAAGGAAAAAGCGTCAGGTATTTGTTCACTGCTGTTTATTAACAGAAATGGAAAAAATGGAGAAGTTCTTTCTTTTGATGAAGAGTTAAAGAAAATAAAAGGCCTCTCAGAAGAAGTGATGGATGATATCATCCGTTTTCTTAGAATCTGTAAAATGACCGGGATTTCCATGCAGCAGGCAGACTGGCTTTTGCGCAGAAACAGAAAAAAAGATGAGCTGTTTAAGGTGGAAAAACAGCAGATTCTGGAATTGGAAGAAATGGTTATAAATGCCGAAAAGTATCACATTTCCATGGAAGATATGGAAGCCTTGACGGGAATGATGAATATATGTGGACAGGAGAATCTGTTTGACCGAATTTATAATGGAAGTGAAAAAATATATCATCCGAAAGATCCGGAAGGAATGATCAGAAATCCGGCATGGAAAGACGAATATGAAATTCTGGATATAACTGTGGGAGGGTTTTGGAAAAACCACCTTTGTGAGAGCCTGAAGATTTCGGCAGAAGAATTAAAGATGCTGGTTTCCTTTTTGGCAAAAGGGAAAAGTTCTGTTTCTCTGGATCAGGAAATGCTTTCGGCATTGTATCGACACACGGTTATGGCGCGTTTGCTGTCTTTGGGTATGCAGGAATATTTATTATTCCTGTCTTACTGTGGCATAGGAGACAAACAGGTATTCACGGTGCAGGAAGCAGCCGGCCTGCTGGAGTGGAAGTCGGTTTTAAAAGCAAATGTTTATCAAATGGATTATTTACTGAACCGACAGGAAAGTCTATGGTTCAGACCATATTTTACGAAAGACTCTTTCAAAAATCTTAGGGAATCCTGTGTGGGATTGATCATGCCGGAAGAAGAAGCAGAAAGAGAGAAAGTAATCCTGTATAAGCTTTCTGTCTTTTTGAATCAGGATGTGGAATTATTGGAAAAGCTTAAAAAACTTCTTATGCCTGTTCCGAAAGAATTGGAAGGCAGCATTCATTTCTGGTATGAGGCATTTATCCCGGGAACCGGAGAGGATGAAGCCTTAAGGGAATCTTATGCATTTAACTTGTTAGAAGGAATCTCTGACTGGTTATTGCTGCAAAGTACAGGAGTGCCCCGTGAATTGATAAATTGTCTGGGAGAACAGCCCTGGCTGGCAGGAAAAACAGAAGGAAAGCTGACGATGGAAAACCTGTATGGCATGTATCTTGCCACACAGGATGCCGGAAACTACGGAGCTTTTTACTGGAAAGCACTTTCCTGTTTTGAGGAAAATAGCGGTACTTTTTCTTCAAGGAATTTTGCTGAGCTTACAGGGAAACAGGAAGGGGAAATGGTACAGTTTCTGGAACAGATTTCGGTTGCCGGGGAAGAAAAGAAAGTTCCATTGCGATACCTTCACCGCATTTTGCAGGCATGGACGGCCATGGAAAAAACAGGATTTGACAGTCTGTGGATAAAAAACCTGCTTGCCCTGGATGAGAAAACCTATCAGGAGCAGAATAAACTGGCGGAAGGAATTGGGATCCGGGAAAATGTGGAAATTAGTAAAAGAAAAAAATCAGCACTCCTTTCTCTTGTAAAACAGAAGCTTCACCGTAATTTTCCGGATATTTGTACCACAGAGCATGTTTACAAGTATCTGCTGATGGATGTTTCCATGGATGAGACAACAAAGATTTCTCCGGTGAAGGAAGGGCTGAATGCCCTGCAGCTTTATTTACAAAGATGCAGGATGGGATTGGAAAAAGGAGTCGATGAACTGGAAATTCCATCTGCATGGTGGCCATGGATGATGAACTACCGGAAGTGGGAAGCAAACAGGAGAATTTTTGTGTACCCGGAAAATTATCTTCTGCCCGAAATACGGCCTTCTAAAACAAAATTATTTCAGGAAGCGGAAAGAAATATACAGCAGGCAGGGGGAGATGATGGAAAGATAGAGCAGGTTTACCTGAATTATCTGGAACAGTATGAAACTCTTACCAAGTTAAAACCTTGTGCGGCCTATCGTACAGAAACCGATGGGAAAGATGTGCTTTATCTGTTTGGATGTACCAGAGAAGAGCCACTTACGTATTATTATTGTTCCTCTACTGACCAGGAAGCATTTACCGAGTGGAAGCAGATTGACTGTAAGATTACCGGAACCCGGATTACGCCTGTTTATATTTTTGACCGTCTTCATATTTTCTGGATAGAGCAGAATAAAGGTGTGAAGCCGGAGCTTAAGATGAAAGAGCAGGAATTCAGTTCAAAGGAGCAGCAGGTATACAGAATTTCTATCTATTATACATTTCTGAATCTGCAGGAAAATTGGAGTACTCCACAGACGTTGCTGAAAGACGAGTTGGTTTATGCAGGCAAAAATGAAGATGTACCGGAAAAGCCATTTTCAGATGCTTTTCAAATGAATGCAGTCAGTTGGAACCGCTTGATGGCAATGCGTTTTACGAAAAAAAATACAGAATGTGAAAGGGGGTCGTATATTAACGGAATTGGAGAAAATGAAGAGCGTTTGCTTCTATTCCTGGGAGGTTTTACTTATCATGTAGGCAATGAATTGAAGGAAGCAATCCCAAATGACATGACAAGCCAGGATGAAGATACTTTTGAATACCTGGAACGGATGGCAAACATGAAGAACCAGATGAATATTAAAGAATATCTGAATGAGGCAGGACATTATTTAAACGGTATTGCAAAAGTTTATAATTCAGATATGGAAGAAGTTTCCCTTATCGGACATGAGGAATATTTTCTGTATGACAGTTATGAAGCAGGGCTTCCGGGAATTGCAGCAGCAGTGGATTCCCTTACAGGGCAGGTCGGAATACGATATTGCAGTGATATGATACGTCAGGCACTGGAAGCAGGGGAAGAACTGTTGCCGGAAGAAATGGAAAAAATACAGATGAAAGATGTTACACCGGAAACATTCAAATCATATACCATTCCTGACGAGATGGCAGAATCCATATATGAATGTCTGATAGAACGAAAAATCATTCAGGAGAAAGAGGTAGCCGGTCAGAAGATTCATGTGGTAGACAGGGAAAGTTTTTTACGAATGGACCTTTATGAAGTTATGAAAAAAGAGTATTGCGAAGGAAATAAAAAGCTGATTCCTTCCTGGTTCACAGAAACCCGTAAAGTGCTGCTTAATTGTCTGGGAAGTGTGAGATTATTTCAAAGAGAAGGTGGATTTCAGTTAATACCGGTTATGAATCAGCCGGGAGCATTTCTATGTGATTGTGGGGAGGAAAGTTTCCTGATAACTCCTTTGGAAGATGACATGGAATATTCTCTTATGGATCAGGGAGTGAGACTGACCGGAAAGAAAATTACCTATATCGATTTGTGGGATTTGTTTTTAAAAGTAGATACTTGTGACAAGTTTCTGATGCTTTTAAAAGATGCCGGTGTAATTGATAAAAAAGGGTATGTAATTGCAAATAATAAGAGTATGGAGGAATTTCAGGAAGAGTTTGAGAGTTTCTTCCGGCAGGAGTCTGTTACAGAAGAGGTACAGAAATTGCTGTATTCCAAAATTTATCACAGACAAATGGTAACCAGTACCATGTTTGTTGAAAAAGATGTAACCAGCCAGCAGTCCAAAGAATTTTTCAAGGAGCTGACAGGCATCGATCCGGGAGATAATTTTTCCATATGCAGACTAAATCCTGCAGAGGCAAAAAAGAAAAATCCTCAGGAGGCATTGTACCGGTTCCGTAAGGACAGGACACCGGAAAGGATTACACGGCTATACCGCAAGTATCTTTCTGCTCCGGAAGGAATAGCACTTCATTATGTGAATGAAAAAGGAAAAGAAAACAAGGAACTGGAAAAAAGTCATTTTCAGGTAATGCGTCTGACAAATGCATCTATAAGAAAGATGAAAAATAAAATGTATCGGGGAGGATTGCATCGTTTTCTTACATTAGAAACTCAGGGCATTCCTATTATTCCTGTGCTTCCTTTTGACCGATATCAGCCAAATTCCCGATATGTAATCTATCCGGAAGCTTTGGATGGATGTCAGGTGGACTTTGAGGGGCTTTACAGGGAATATAACTGGGAATTGTTTTATCATATTCCCATGCTGGTAGCAGAAAGCCTGAAACAGGGACAGAATCATGAAGCTGCTAAAACATGGATTGAGTATCTTTTTTCACCTGAGCAGAAAGAAAATCTTTTGAATGAAAAAAGTTTTATGATGTTGGCCCCTTACGGTTATTTCCAGGAAAATGAGTCAGAAAAAATTTATCAGATATTAGCTGCTCCTAAGGTACAGATTATTCAGGATGGAAGAGTCAAGGAGACATTTAAAGGCATTTTTGAAGAAAAGATCAAAAATGCACTTATGGAATGCTTTACAGAAGGAGTAGATAAAGAAGAAAAGCTGCTGGTTGTACGTAATATCCTTTTGAATGCATATTGTGCTTCGCCAAAGAGTTTTTATTGGAAATTCAGGCCTTTCCGCCATCGTAGCCTGGAAACACTTCTGGAGGATTTAAAAGATGGATCCCGGGCAATGCGTATTTATAACAATGATCCATTCAATCCCCATGGAGTGGCAGGGCTTCGTATTGGAGCATATGAGAAATATACAATCATAGAATATATCCGGAATATCATTGAATGGGGTGACCGGGAATTTAGCCGTTATACATGGGAATCCCTGACACAGGCAACAAGCCTGTATGTTCTGGCACAGGATCTGCTTGGAGAACGTCCGGGCCCGGGGAAAGCACAGGATTTAGAAGGAAGGAGTTTTTATGAAATTAAAAAAGCATATGCTTCTTCAGACATACCACAGTTTTTAATTTATCTGGAATGTGCATTGAAACCGGAGGAACAGGAGCCTGACGAAGATTATGATGAAACTTTTTCACCGGATATTTATTTTAAGATTCCAGAGAATAAGGAACTGATTCAGTTATGGGATCTTCTGGAAGACCGGTTGTACAAGATTCGTCATTCTATGGATATTATGGGGGTACAGCGTTCTTTAAGTCTGTATGATGCTCCTGTGAATCCTTTGTTAATGGCAATGGCAGGCTCTTTGAATAATCCTGTGGATGTACCTTATGAAAATGTATGCAGCGGATCAAAGATTTTCCGTTTCCATTATTTATATGAACATGCCATGAGACTTACCGAGCATTTGGTACAGTTGGGAACTTCTCTGTCTTTGGCATTGGAAAAAGCGGATGCAGAAAAATTGCAGATGCTGTTAAACAGCCAGGACAAAGCTCTTGTGGAAGAAGGGAGGGCATTGAAGGAGTCACAGAAGGAAATATTATCAGAAACAAAAAATTCCCTGGAGACAGCATTGGAAAGTGCCAAAGAGCGGGAAATGTATTATTCGGGTAATATAGAAGAGTTCATGTCATCGGAAGAAAATGCTGCTTATACCTTAAGGATAGCTTCTGCTGCATTGAATACAGTAGCAGGTGTTATGAAAACAACTTCCAGTGCCATTCATCTTATGCCACAGGTAGGTTCTCCGTTTGCCATGAAATACGGAGGGGTAGAATTGGGCTCTTCCATGGACAGCCTGGCTGCTTCGCTGGAAACAGATGCCATGTCGATGCAGATGACAGCAGATTGCATCCATATGATGGCAGATTATAACAGACGCCGTGACGAGTGGGAATTACAGAAGAAGATGGCAGAATTTGACCAGAAATCTCTGGAAGCACAGATTAAGGCAATGGAACTGCAGATTCGAATGGCAGAAAAGGAATTGGAACTTCAGGATACGATGGAGAAACAGAAGCAGGAAGTCAGTGAGTACCTTCAAAGTAAATTTACCAGTGTGCAGTTGTATCAGTGGATGAGCGGAAAAATAAAAAGTACGATGCTGCAAATCTATCAGATGGCTTTGGAAGCAGCCATGCAGGCACAGCTGGCTTATCAGGAAGAATGCAGGAGGGAAGATAATTTTATCCGTTTCCAGTCCTGGGATAGTGAACGTTGCGGCCTTCTTACGGGGGAAAATTTACTGAACTCTCTGTTACAGATGCACCATGCGTATACCAGCCATTATGAGAGATGCCTGGAAGTGGAAAAAGATATTTCTCTTTTAAAAGAGTGTCCGGAAGCTTTTTTCCGGTTCAAACAGACAGGCGAATGCTATTTTAATCTTACAGAAGATATGTTTGCCTGTGACTATCCGGGAATGTATATGAGAAGGATTAAAACAGTATCTGTAACCATTCCCGCATTGCTGGCTCCTTATCAGACTTTATGCGCTACACTTGTACAGGAGAAAAGCTACATATTGCAGAAACCGGGGAAAGAAGAGGCAGCACGCTTTATGTTTGACTGTCATATCAAACCGGAAAATCCGCCGGAAGGTGTTTTAAAAGACTGCAGGGCAGGACAAAAAATAGCAGTGTCCAGAGGAGTCCGTGATATGGGAATTTTTGATTTTGGCAAGATGCAGGAGATGTATTTTCCATTTGAAGGAACCGGCATCACATCCGGCTGGGTTCTCAGGATGCCAAAGCAGAATAACAGAATTTCCTATGAAAATATATCTGACATTATCATACATATCCAGTACACAGGTTTGGAAGATATGAGACAGGAAAAGCTGATTGCTTCTATTCTGGAGGAAAGGACTTTGCAGAGAGACAACTTGTATTTGAATATGAAACAGTATTTTCCAAAAGTGTGGAAAGAATTTTTAAAGGAAGAAACTCCGAAACTTGTATTTTCCCCGGATTTAGATTTTGCAGGCAGTCCGAAGCAGGTATTGTTGCGTGTAGTTACAACCCAGCCGATACCGGATAATGAAGATTTGTTCCTTTTGAAACTACCGGGAGAATCCGGGCAACGAAAGGTGGCCATGAGCCAGAATGTGGGATTAGTCTTATTGGCAAATATGGAAAATAAAAAAGCAGAAGGAGAGTGGGAAATCACACTAAATATGGAGAAAATTCAAAGCACGCCCGCATATGCATTTCTGTTGGATGGACAGAAACTTTCTGAAAAAGTGTGGAACAATGTAGAAATGGTTATTACAGTATCATAATGAAAGGAGTAAAGTAACATGTTAAAAGAAAATACTTTTACGGCACCCTGGAATGGCTCCGGTACAGAAGACGACCCTTATTTGATTGAAGATGTAGGAGACCTGAAAAGTTTAAGGAACAGGGTAGATGAGGATGGCGCCGAAGGGCTTGTATTTATGCAGACGACAGATCTTGATCTTACTGAAGCATTGGAAGAAGATGCGAGTGGAGAAAAAACATGGATTCCCATTGGCAATGCCGCACATCCGTTTGAAGGTTCTTATAATGGGAAAAATCAGGATGGTAAAGTTACCAGAATGAAAGGACTTGTCATCAGGTATAGTGCAAGCTATTATCTTGGCTTGTTCGGATATCTGGGAAAAGAAGGCTGTTTAAAGAATGTTTATGTGGAAAATGCAGAAGTTGAAGCTGACGGAAAAGATACTCAGGTTGGAATTCTGGCAGGAGGCAATTATGGATGTATTGAAAATTGTGGAGTTACCATAAGATCCATGACAGCAGATGGAATTGAGTGTGCCGGAGGGATTGCCGGTTTTTCCGGTATTAATGGAAAAGGGAAGATAAAGAAGTGTTTCGTGTTTGGAAATATAACAGTATCCAATGATACACCCAGGCTTGGAGGAATTGCCGGAAACAATTCCGGTGAGATTTCTTCCTGTTGTTATCAAGGCACATTAGAAGGAAATACGTCGGATGAGTTTAAGACCTTTGTGGGAGGAATAGCAGGAGAAACGATTGATAAAATTACAGATACCGAGGGTAATTATGTAAATGCCATTAAATATTGTTACAGCATCGGTACTATACTGGGAAAAGGAAACAATATTGGGGGAATCTGCGGAAAAATAAATAACTCTGAAAATATGTTGATAACGGCATTTTATTTAAAGAGCCATATTCAGGAGGGGAATGGAATAGGAACCGGAATGACACTGAGGGAAATGTTATCTGATGATTTTTGTAATAGCCTGAATGAGGAGCAGAAAGAGAAAAGTTTCCTTATATTGGATTCTCAGCAGGGAGTTTCTTTTGTTCCGGTACTGGGAATTCAGAAAGAAGTATTGGAGAAAGAGGTATTATATCAGTCAGCTTCTGCCCTGGAATTGGAAGAATTTAAAATTTCTTTGAAAGAAAATACAGCAAATACACTGTTGTATAGCTGGAGAGTCTGCAATGGTGCAGAATGTGAATTGATTTATTCAGGAAAAAAGGAAGATAATTTGCCTACAGAAATTACAGGTCACGAGGTAGAAACCGAAAACGAAGATTACGTTAAAGGTGAGTTAGTGATGAAGAATCCCTGGTGTCCGGATTTAGTATGTGGATATAGTTATGCTATGCCACCAGCTATTTTGGAATTCAGTGCAAAAATAGTTGGTTATTCAAAACCACGGCTGTTTGAAGAAGATGCGGAAAGTGGATTTTTGGAATTGAAGATTTTGCAAAGAGAAGATAGAATTGTTCCTTATGTTACAGCTTTCAAAAAACCACCAACGCCACCAACGCCACCAACACCACCATCAAAACCAAGGATTGAATATAGCTGGAAGGTTCACCGTGCCTTAAAAATTAATTTAAAGGCAGGAAATGAAATAGACGAAACGTTTACCGAGGCGGAAAAGAAAGTTACTTATAGTACATATCAAAGAACTGCAGTGTTAACTGTAATCGGAAAAGATGGACAGGAAGTAAGAAAAACGGTAAATGTATAAAAATAATATACAGGTTATGCCGGATGGAGAAAAGAAAGGAATGGTGAAAAAATGAATTATAAATTAAAGGACTGTGCATGGGATATTACATCTCATTGTAATCTGAACTGTTATCATTGTTGTGAAGCGGGAAAGAAAACAACATCGGATATGACTACGCAGGAAGCTTTGGCAGTGGTG
>JAFXGR010000122.1 GCA_017520155.1 Lachnospiraceae bacterium | reverse complement strand
GGTAAAAGAATTAAGAGAAATGACCGGCGCAGGTATGATGGATTGTAAGAAAGCATTGACAGAAACTAACGGGGATATGGACGCCGCTGTTGAAGTATTAAAGAAGAGCGGTGCTGCTAAAATGGAAAAGAAAGCTTCCAGAATTGCGGCAGAAGGTATTACCCGTGTTGCAATTAAAGATAATACTGCAGTTGTTGCAGAAGTTAACTCTGAAACAGACTTTGTTGCAAAGAATGAAACATTCCAGGAATTTGTACAGTTAGTGGCGGACAATGCACTTGCTTCAGGTTTAAATGGTGGCAAGAATGGTGAAGATATGGAAGCGCTTCTTGAAATGAATGGTCTCAAGGATGTATTGGTAGAAAAAACTGCTACTATCGGAGAAAAATTATCTGTACGTAGATTTGCAAAAGTTACAGGTGACTGCGTTGCAAGCTACCTTCATGCAGGTGGTAAAATTGGTGTAATTGTAGCTTCAGAAGGTGCTGCTGATGATAAAGTAAAAGAAGCACTTACCAATATAGCTATGCAGATTGCAGCAATGAATCCTGAATATATCAGCAGAGCAGACATTAATCAGGCAGAAGTAGATAAGATGAGAGAAATTATTGTAGATTCTTCCTTAAATGATCCTGCATCCCTTCCTAAGCCAATTTTAAATGCGTTAATTGAAAAAGCTTGTACAGATAAAGCTTGGAGCGAAGAAGATATTGCTATTTATGAAGAAAAGAAGAGTAATATGAATTACTTATTCAACTTCCTTTCTAAGGAAGCAAAGGCTGTTCTTGTAGCTTTAGCAATGGAAGACAAAGCTAATATTGCGGAAAATAAAATCTTTAACGGAGCAATTGAAGGTCGTGTTTCCAAACAGCTTAAGGATATCTGCTTATTAGATCAGACCTATGTAAAAGCAGAAGACGGAAAGCAGACAGTAGGACAGTATCTTGCTGCAGTTGCTAAAGAGGCAGGAGGTAACCTTTCTCTTAAAGAATTTGTTCGTTTTGAAACAGGAGAAGGTATTGAAAAGAAACAGGATGACTTTGCAGCTGAAGTTGCAGCTCAGGTTGCCGGAAATTAAACTATAGGCAACAATAAAAGTAGTTTCGTAACCATGAAGGTACGGAATAATAACTAAGAAATAACACTTGGGTATTGTGGAGACAGATTCTCAATATCCAGGTGTTTTTTATAGTATAATATACATAAAGGAAGTTTTATAAATAGGCTTTTAATCCGGATATCATAACATTAAATTATAAAGTGCCGATATATAATACGGGGCATTATTTATTGTGATACACAGTAGTAATTGAAGACCGGAGGATAAAAGTATGTATAACAAGATTAAGAGCAGGGTAGAAAAAATCAGCGTAAAGGGTAAGATTAAATTAGCAATTAATTGTCTTATTGTGGCCTTGACTATAGTTTCAACCATAGGAACTATGGCTATAGTGTATCTGAAATCAAATATAAAATCTTACAGTACGGTAGAAACTGTAAATAGTGCTATTATGGACTGTAGAATTAATTTGAATAATATTGCAAGATTATTAAGAGAAATTGTAATTGAAGGAGCTAATACAAAGGATAATCTTTCTACAGATACCTTGGAAGAGTTGAAAAAGCATAATGAATCACATTTAGCAGTGATAGAAAACTGTGAATATGTTAGAAAGGAATCTGTAGAGGCTTATCAAACGGCTATTCAAGCTTGGTATGAGATTGGTAATAGGATATTAAAGGCAGTGGAGGACGGAAGAATAGAGGAAGCCGCTCGCATTATACAGGAAGAATGTAATGTAAAGCTGGAGGAACTGATTACACATGTAGAGGTGGTAAGCAGTGAAATTGGAGAAGAAATGATCCGTATCAATAAATTAAGTAGGATTATTTATTATCTAGGGATTATTAATAATGCAATAGTATTAGTCCTCAGTGTTCTTTTTGGTATCTTTTTATCAAGAAGATTAATGGAAGATATCAGTACACCCATAGAGGAGATTCAAAAAGCTGCAAAAAAAATGGAAGACGGATATTTAACCATTGATCTTGATTTTCATTCTTATGATGAAATGGGGGCACTTGCTCATAATTTAAGACATGCAGCCTCTAATTTAAACGGATATATACAAGATGTTTCACGAGCTATGGCAGCTTTTAGTAAAGGTCATTTTGATGTACAGCCTGAGATAGAGTGGAAGGGGGATTTCAGAAAGATATATGAAGCGGTAGCAGATTTTGAAATCAATATGTCAAAAATGGTAACTAATATTTATACTGTTTCAGAGCAAGTTGAGCAGCTGGCAAACCAGGTTGCTGAAAGTGCAGGAAACTTATCACAAGGAGCTACAGAGCAGGCTTCTGTTATTGAAGAACTGGCAGCATCAATTGAAAGCGTATCAAGTGAAATTTCTATTAATGCAAAAAATGCCGGAGAAATAAGTAAAGAAGTAGAAGAAGTAAGTAAGGATATTATGGGAAGCAATGCAAAAATGCAGGAGATGGTAAGTTCTATGCAGGAAATTAACAATTCTTCTGCAAAGATTAGTACCATGATCGCTGCAATTAATGATATTGCATCTCAGACCAATTTATTAGCTTTAAATGCATCCATAGAAGCAGCACGTGCAGGGGAAGCAGGAAGAGGATTTGCTGTAGTTGCTGATCAAGTTTCTTTACTTGCAGCACAAAGCGCAGAGGCAGCCAAGGAATCCAGAATATTAATTGAAGCCTCAGTAGAAGCTGTTGCAAAAGGGATGGTAATTGCTGATGAAACGGCAAAGAAACTGGAAGAAGCAGTAAAAAGCTCAGAAATAATCACCCAGGAAGTAAATAATGTAGCCTATACATTGGAACAGCAGGCTCAGGCATTTGAACAAATCAACAGTGGAGTAGAAAATATTAGTGGGGTATGTATGAATAATGCAGCAACCAGCCAGGAATGTGCTTCAGTTAGTGAAGAAATGAGTACCCAGGCAAATAATCTGGAAAATATGCTACGTGCCTTCCGTGTTTTAGAAGTAAAATAAGAGGAATAAAAAATAATGGAAAAGAGAAATGAAATGAAAAGTAAAGTTTTAGACAAATTTTTGAGATATGTAAAAATTGATACAGAAGCAGATGAGAGGTCCGATTCCTTTCCCAGTACCGAAAAGCAAAAGGATCTAGGAAGACTTCTTTTTCAGGAATTAAAGGATCTTGGCGTGGATGAAGCTTATTTTGATGAACAATACGGGTATGTCTATGGAAAAATTGAAGGAAATGATGAGACAAAACAGGAAAAAACTATTGCCTTTATTTCCCATATGGATACTGCTCCCAGTTTTACGGGAAAGGGAGTTAATCCCCGTATTATTAAAGATTATGACGGAGAAGATATTGTCTTAAATCAGGAAGAACAGATAATTCTTTCTGTTAAGAAATTTCCGGAAATAAAGAATTACAAGGGAAAGACCTTGATCACTACAGACGGAACTACACTTTTAGGAGCAGATGATAAAGCCGGTGTGGCAGAAATTATGACTATGGCAGAAATTCTGATTTCAAATCCTGAGATAAAGCATGGTCCCGTTGCCATTTGTTTTACACCAGATGAAGAAGTGGGAGCAGGTGTAGATCATATTGATTTGACTCGTTTGGGAGCTGATTATGGATTTACGGTAGATGGAGGAGCCTTGGGGGAACTTGAATATGAGAATTTTAATGCAGCTTCAGCAGTATGTAAAATTCAAGGAGTAAATGTTCATCCGGGAGAGGCAAAAAATAAGATGAAACATGCTGCCTTAATTGGAATGGAGCTGGAAATGATGCTTCCTAAAAATGAAAAGCCTCAATTTACTGGCGGATATGAGGGATTTTACCATCTTACAGGAATTCAGGGAGAGGAAGAAAGTGCCAGATTAGATTATATTATCAGAGATCACTCCAGAGAAAAATTTGAAGAAAAGAAAGTCTTTATGCAGCAATGTGTAGATTTTTTAAATCAAAAATATGGGGCAAAAACTATAGATTTGGAAATAAAGGATTCCTATTATAACATGAAGGAAAAAATAGAACCTGATTACTTTTTCCTTATTGAGGGAGCTAAAAAATGTATGGAAGAACTGGGAATAGAGCCCCAAATCAAGCCTATTCGAGGTGGTACAGACGGAGCAAGATTATCTTATATGGGACTGCCCTGTCCTAATTTATGTGCGGGAGGCCATAATTTTCACGGAAGATATGAGTATGTGTGCCTAGAATCCATGGAAAGTATAGTTGAGCTCTTAGTAAAATTAGCATCTTTATCCTTTTAAAAAAGAAATAAAAATATCAGCGTATTTTTGTGATAAGAATAAAATATTTTAGTGCTAAATTGGAATACTAATAAGGTCTCCTGCTATGGTTTCCCGGGAAAAATTCTCTTTTTTTTCGGGAACGGGAGATAGGATAAAAAAGGAGTTTAGAAACATGTTAAAGAAAGTTACAGTTTTTATCTTGGCAGCTTCTATGGCGACAGCCATGATTGGCTGCGGATGCGGTACAACAAAGGATAAGAATGAAATGGTAGAAAACACTCCACCGGAAACTACCTTTGAATCCACAGAAGAAAACATGGTGGAAAGTACGGGTAATCAGGAGAATAGTACCCAGGAGGGGACAGAAATTGACAGCACTGCGGGAGAAACTATAGGGAAAGTGCTGTTACAGGAATTTCATGGAAAAAAACAGGAAAATCCCGCAATTACAGCACAGGAAATGGCAGATTATATTCTATCTTTAGAGATGATTCAATTTGAAGGCGCTTCCATGCCTGTAGAAGAAGGATTACTCACCGGATTTAATAATGCAGAAATCAAGGGATTTAAGGAAGGAGTAATGTTTGCTCCTATGATAGGCTCCATTCCTTTTGTAGGTTATGTATTTACTCTTCAGGAGGATATTGACCCAGCAGCTTTTGTGCAGCTTTTAAAAGAGAATGCTGATCCTCGATGGAACATTTGTACAGAAGCAGAGGAAACCGTGGTAGAGTCTGCAGAGGATATGGTATTTTTTGTTATGTGTCCCACCCAGTTTGAATAAGTAATATGATGAGCTACAGGTGCCACATTGATTGGTAAGCAGATCATTGGGATTTAGGAATTTAGTGATAATGAAGAGAAGTCTTCCTCGGAAGGCTTCTTTTTTGGAGGTAAAAATGGTATTTTCGGGTATTCCTTTTTTGTATTTTTTTATGCCCATCTTTTTTCTTTTATATTATTTGTGTCCGAAATCCGGGAAAAACAGTCTGATTGTACTGTTTAGCTTTCTTTTTTACGGTTGGCAGGAGGGAAGATTTCTTTTACTTATGATGGGGATTATTGTTATAGGCTATTCCTTTGGTATTTTTCTGGAAAAATCACAAAACATATTCTTAAGAAAAGTATTAATTACTGCAGCAGTTACCCTGTATCTTTTTATCTTGGGATATTTTAAATACAGTAACTTTTTTTGGGAAAATCTTAAAAATATTTTTTCCTTAGAAGGAAAAATTGCTGCGGTTGTGCTTCCGGTGGGAATCAGTTTTTATATTTTTCAGATGATGAGCTATAATATTGATGTATACAGAAAAAATTGTCGTGCACAGAAAAATATAATTACTGTAGCAGCTTATATTTCCATGTTTCCCCAATTAATTGCAGGGCCTATTGTGCGTTATAAGGATATTGAGCAACAGCTGATTTCAAGAAAACATTCCATAAATCAGACTTATGTAGGAATGAGACGATTTATTATGGGGATTTCCAAAAAGATTTTACTGGCAAACCAATTGGGAGAATGCTGCAGCATGTTTAGCCAAAGAGGGGAAAGCAGTGTTTTATTTTATTGGATCTATGCTGTTGCTTTTATGCTGCAGATTTATTACGATTTCTCTGCCTACAGTGATATGGCAATTGGATTGGCAAAAATGATGGGATTTGAATTAATGGAAAACTTTAATTATCCCTATACTTCAAAAAGTATTACAGAATTTTGGAGAAGATGGCACATTTCATTGGGAACATGGTTTAGAGATTATCTTTATATTCCTTTAGGAGGAAACAGGGTAAGCTTTATTAAATGGATCCGTAATATTTTTGTTGTATGGTTTTGTACAGGGTTTTGGCATGGGGCTTCCTGGAACTTTATTTTCTGGGGACTTTATTTTGCTCTCTTTCTTATTATGGAGAAGGTATTATTTTCTAAAAATGGTAAAAAAGAGAGAAAAAAAGATATGTTATCGCATGTTTATGTACTTTTCTTTGTTATGATTAGTTTTATTCTTTTTGATGCTCAAAACTTAAAGGCAGCAGCTGACAATATTGTAGGACTTGTGGGAATAGGCTGTGATTTGATTGTAGGCAAAGAGAGTCTTTTTTATCTTAGACAATATGGTATGGTGTTTATTTTTTCCCTTCTTGGTATTTCTTCTTTTGGGAAAAATATAGTGAAAAAAGGAATCTTTCTTCTTACAGGAAAAAAACAGGTCATAGAGTTGGAAATGGCGGGAATGATAGGATTATTACTGATTTCTTCCGCCTATCTTGTGGATGGTTCCTTTAATCCCTTTCTGTATTTTCGATTTTAGGGTTAAGGAGCAGTGGAGAAAAGAAAGGAGAGAAGATGAAAGAGAGGAAAAAACAGGGACTGGCAGTAATATTGATTTTTATCTTGTTGTTTAGTATTCCTCTTCTTTTTCTTTTTACGAAAAAAGAAGAATATTCAACCAGTGAACGAAGAGTATTAAAGGAACTGCCTAAGCTGTCCTTTACCACCATAAAAAAGGGGGAATTTGGAAGAGATATGGAAGAGTATTTTTTAGATCATTTTCCCTTTAGAGAAGGCTTCAGAACCCTAAAAGCTGCAGTTTCTACGGGGATTTTTGGAACAAAGACAGAAAACGGATTGTATGAAAAAGAGGGATATTTGGTAAAAATGGAGTATCCCATACATCAGGAGATGATAGAATATGCAGTAAACAAATTTGAAAATATATATGAATCTTTTTTAAAGGAAAAAGGCAGTCAGTGTTATTTTGCTATTATTCCGGACAAAAATTATTTTCTGGCAGATAAATACAATATGTTATCTATAGACTATGAAGAATTTTACCGATTTTTTCAAGAGGAGATTTCCTGGGCTGAGCACATTGACTTACGGGAGGTGCTTACCCTTGAGGATTATTATAAAACAGATACCCATTGGCGTCAGGAACGGTTGGAAAAAGTTGCCTTTTTGCTGGGAGAGAAAATGGGAGCAGATACCAAGGCAGTGTATAAAAAGAAGAAAATAGAAATGCCTTTTTACGGTGTTTATGCAGGACAATGGAGTTTACCGGTGGAAGGGGAAACCATGTATTATTTAACTAATTCCGTTATAGAGGACTGCAAGGTGACTTCCATAGAGGGAAAGAAAAACCGGGAGCAAAAAATTTACCATGAGGAAAAATTTACAGGAAAAGATCCCTATGATCTTTTTCTTTCGGGACCACAGGCTATTCAGATTATTGAAAACTCCCGGGCCACAAGTAAGAAGGAATTAATTGTGTTCAGAGATTCCTTTGCTTCCAGCCTTATTCCTCTTTTCGTAAAGGATTATGCCAAAATTACATTGTTGGATATTCGTTATGTACAAAGTAATATTTTGGATCACTATGTGGAATTTAAGGGACAGGACATTCTTTTTTTATACTCATCTTTCATCTTAAATCAAGCAAAGGCATTACGATAAGGGATGAAACATGGGCGAAAGTGTAGAAATAAAGAAAGCAGCTCCACTTGGCTGAACTGTGTAACAGTTCAGCCTACGGCTTCCTGTTACAGGCGACACCCACATTTAATGTTGCTTTCAGCAAGGTGCGTGTCGCTTTAATAACATTTACCTTTTCGTCCATGACCAATCAGTAAATGATTGGTCATGGGCTGAACTGTTACTGAACTGTTACACAGTTATGGATTTTATCTTGCCAAAAACAAGAGAAAAATGGTATACTACATGGGAATAGATTTTACAATCCATGAACCATAGCAGGAGAAAAATTACATGCAGAGAATTTTATTAAAATTAAGCGGAGAAGCTCTTGCCGGTGATAAAAAGACCGGGTTTGATGAGCCTACAGTAAGAAAGGTAGCATTACAGGTTAAGGAACTTGTAGAGGACGGTATTCAGGTAGGTATTGTTATCGGCGGAGGAAACTTTTGGAGAGGAAGAACAAGTGAGAATATAGACCGTACCAAGGCTGATCAGATTGGAATGTTGGCAACGGTAATGAATTGCATTTATGTTTCTGAGATTTTTCGCTCCGTAGGAATGAAGACCAATATTTTAACTCCCTTTGAGTGTGGATCCTTTACTAAATTGTTTTCAAAGGACAGAGCCAATAAGTATTTTGAAAAGGGAATGGTGGTATTCTTTGCCGGCGGAACAGGTCATCCCTATTTTTCAACAGATACCGGTGTTGTATTAAGAGCTATTGAGGTAGAGGCAGAGGTAATTCTTCTGGCAAAGGCTATTGATGGCGTATATGACGATGATCCTAAGAAAAATCCCAACGCTAAAAAGTATGATCAGGTAACCATTGATGAGGTAGTGGAGAAAAATCTTCAGGTAGTGGATATGACAGCCTCCATTTTGGCAAGAGATAATAAGATGCCCATGTGGGTATTTGGATTAAACGAAGAAAACAGTATCGTGAATACCTTGAAGGGCGAATTTAAAGGTACTAAGGTTATTGTAGAATAGAGAAAAGAGAAGAAAGTAGGAAACCAGGATGAAAGAAAGAGTAAAAGTATTTGATGAAAAAATGACAAAAGCTTACAACCATCTGTTAGCTGAATTCCAGACAATCAGAGCGGGACGTGCAAATCCCCATGTATTGGATAAGATTAAAGTGGACTATTACGGAAGTCCCACACCTCTTCAGCAGGTAGGAAATATTTCCGTTCCCGAACCAAGAATGCTTCAGATTGCTCCTTGGGAAAAGAGTTTAATTCGTAATATTGAAAAGGCAATTTTAGCTTCTGATATTGGAATTACCCCTAATAATGACGGTTCTGTAATTCGTCTTATTTTTCCGGAGCTTACAGAGGAACGTCGTAAAGAGCTGGTAAAGGACGTGAAGAAAAAAGGAGAAGAAGCAAAGGTTGCAATTCGTAATATCAGACGTGATGCCAATGATACCTTTAAAAAATTAGCAAAAGAAGAGGTTTCTGAAGACGAAATCAAAGATTTGGAAGGGGAAATTCAGAAATTAACAGATAAATATGTGAAGGACATTGAAAAAGCGGTAGAAGAAAAATCTAAAGAAATCTTAACTGTATAAATTTTCTTGAGAAAGCTGCCCTTTAGAGGCAGCTTTTCTTTCATGAAATTTTAAAGCTTTCCATATCCTATAGAAAGGTAATCAGGAAGGAATAAGGAGGAAAAAATGCAGATTCCCAATCATGTTGCAATTATTCTGGATGGAAACGGAAGATGGGCAAAGGCAAAAGGTATGCCAAGAAATTACGGCCATGTTCAAGGAGCAAAAACTGTTGAAGTAATTTGTGAAGAGGCTTATAAAATGGGGATACAATATCTTACCGTATATGCTTTTTCTACAGAAAACTGGAATCGTCCGGGAGAAGAAGTAGATGCCTTGATGAAGCTTCTTAGAAATTATATGAAAACCTGTCTGAAAACAGCAGAGAAAAATAATATGTGTGTTCGTATTATCGGAGAAAAAAACGGTTTGGAGCCGGACTTACAGGAGAGCATTGCAAGACTGGAAGAAGCGACAAAAAATAATACAGGACTTCATTTTTCCGTAGCCATTAATTACGGAGGAAGGGATGAACTGAAGAGAGCATTTCAGAAGGCTTATGCAGACCTGGAAAAGGGAAAACTAAAGGCTGAAGAGCTTACGGAAGAAATCATTGGTGAGTATCTTGATACTAAAGGTCTTCCCGATCCTGATTTATTGATCAGAACCTGTAATGAACAAAGAATTTCCAACTTTTTATTATGGCAGCTGGCTTATACTGAGTTTTATTTTACTCCCGTTGCCTGGCCGGATTTTTCAAAAGAGGAATTAGAAAAAGCTGTCAGGGCATATAATCAAAGAGACAGGAAATACGGCCTGCTGAAGGAGGAGTAAAGGATGTTTAAAAGCCGTCTGACAAGTGGGATTATATTAGTTATTCTGGCTTTTGTAACAGTGATTGCCGGAGGAGAGATTTTGGCAGCAGTATTATGCCTCATTTCTCTTATTGCCTATGGAGAATTATGTAAGGTATGTGAGATACACAAAAAACAAAAGGGTAAAAACTATCTGGAAATTATCGGCTATATTTCCATTGTTTTGTATTACACAACGATGATTCTGTGGAAAAATCCCATGCATATGGCTTGGGTAGTTTCCATGAGTTTTATTTTTCATTTATTTATTTACGTATTTACCTTTCCCCGTTATCATATTACACAAATTATGGGAAGTTTTTTTTCCTTTATTTACGGGCCGGTAATGTTTTCCTTTTTGTTTTTAACAAGACAGTTGGAATATGGCGTTTATTTCGTATGGATGATTTTTATCAGCTCCTGGATCAGTGATACCTGTGCCTATTGTGTGGGAGTATTAATAGGAAAACATAAGCTGGCACCTATTCTTAGTCCCAAGAAGTCTATAGAAGGCTCAGTGGGAGGAATATTGGGATCTGTAATTGTGGGAGCCCTTTTTGGATATTTTATAGTAGAAAGAGTAATTACACAGCAGCAGGTTACTTGGATTTTTGCCCTTATTGGGGGCGTAGGAAGTGTAGTATCCCAAATAGGAGATTTAGCAGCGTCAGCCATCAAGAGAAATTATGAGATTAAAGATTACGGTAAGTTGATTCCCGGGCATGGGGGAATTATGGACCGTTTTGACAGTATTATTGTAACGGCACCCATGATTTATTTTTTATTTAGTCTTTTAGTAAGCTAAGGAGAAAACGGATGAAGAAAATAGCAATTCTGGGTTCCACAGGATCCATCGGAACTCAGACCTTGGAGATAGTAAGAGAAAATAGTGAACTGCAGGTAGTGGCCTTGGCAGCAGGAAGTAATGTGGAGTTGATGGAACGTCAGATTCGTGAGTTTCGTCCTGCTTTAGCAGCAATGTGGAAGGAAGAAGCAGCAGAAGAATTAAAGAAAAGAGTGGCTGATTTAGAGGTAAAGATTGTCAGCAAAATGGATGGACTTTTGGAAATTGCTACCTTGGAATCAGTGGAAATTTTGGTAACAGCCCTGGTGGGAATGATTGGTATACGGCCTACCATTGCTGCCATAGAACAGGGAAAGGATATTGCCCTTGCCAATAAAGAAACCTTGGTAACTGCAGGCCATCTTATTATGCCCCTGGCGCAAAAAAAGGGAGTATCCATACTTCCGGTAGACAGTGAGCACAGCGCTATTTTTCAGTCCATGAGAGGAGAAAAAAAAGAACAGGTTGAAAAAATCTTATTAACAGCCTCAGGAGGTCCTTTCAGAGGAAGAAAAAGAGAAGAACTGACACAGATTCAGCCCCGGGATGCGCTAAAACATCCTAATTGGTCCATGGGAAGAAAAATAACCATTGATTCTTCTACCCTGGTAAATAAGGGACTGGAGGTAATAGAAGCAAAATGGCTGTTTGATCTCACTCTGGAACAGATTCAGGTGGTAATCCACCCTCAAAGTATAATCCATTCTATGGTGCAGTATAGAGATGGAGGAATTATTGCTCAGCTGGGAACTCCCGATATGAAACTGCCTATTCAATATGCTTTATTTTATCCGGATCGAATGCCCATGAAGGGAAAAAGAGTTGATTTTTATGAATTGGGAACTATGACTTTTGAAAAGCCGGATATTTCTACCTTTGAAGGCTTGGCTTTAGCCTATGAGGCAGCAAGAATAGGGGGCAGTATGCCCACAGTTTACAATGCAGCCAATGAAAAGGCAGTAAGTCTGTTTTTGGAGGAAAAAATTTCTTATCTGGGGATTACAGAGCTGATTAGCGATGCCATGAAGCATCATCAAGTAATCTACAATCCTAATCTGGAAGAAATTTTAAAGACAGAGCAGGAGAGTTATCAATATATTAATGAAGTAGTAGGTAAGTAATCAATATGACAATTATTTTTTTTATTTTAATTTTTGGAGTTATTGTATTAGCTCATGAGTTTGGACATTATCTTTTGGCAAAGGTGAATGGAATTCATGTAGTGGAATTTGCCATTGGAATGGGTCCTAAAATTGCAGGCTTTCATAAAAACGGAACAGATTATGTTATACGTCTGTTGCCTCTTGGAGGAGCCTGTATGTTTGAAGGTGAGGACGGAAAGGGAGAGGAAGAGGGAGCCTGCGGAGAAAATTCCTTTAATGCAGCGTCTGTAGGAGCTCGTATTTCCTCAGTAGTAGCGGGACCGCTTTTTAACTTTATTCTTGCTTTTTTACTGGCCATGTTTTTGGTAGGATTGGGAGGAACAGATCGACCGGTAATTCAAGGGGTGATGGAAGGCTTTCCGGCCCAGGAGGCAGGAATGGAAGCAGGAGATTTAGTGGTTCGCATGAATGGAGAAAGAATTTATGTAGGCAGAGAAGTTACCTTAAATACCTTTCGAAATCAGGGAGAACCTATTGAAATCGGTTACATGAGAGATGGGATGTATCAGGAAACTACCATTGTCCCCCAGTATGATGAAGCTTCAGGACGATATCTTATTGGGTGGCAGGGATATATGGAGTATGTGGAACCCACAGGACTTGATTTGTTTAAATTAAGTTATTATGAGGTTCGTTACAGCTTGAAGGCAACCATAAAAAGCTTGGGCATGCTGATTGAAGGAAAAGCAACTAAAGATGACGTAGCGGGTCCTGTGGGAATTGCTCAGGTAATTGGAGAGGTGGCCAAGGAGGCTTCTGAATACGGCCCTCTTGTGGTAATGCTGAATTTGTGTAACATTGCCCTTTTGTTAAGTGTAAATCTGGGCGTGATTAATTTACTTCCCTTCCCTGCATTAGATGGAGGAAGACTGGTATTTTTGTTGATAGAAGCAATTCGGGGAAAGCCTATTCCGCCGGAAAAAGAAGGAATGGTTCATTTTGCCGGTTTTGTGGCATTAATGGTCTTAATGGTATTTGTTTTATATAATGATATTGTTCGTTTATTTGCATAATCGTTTTTTACAGCGAAGTCTCAAAAGCAGAGGGTTCGCTGTTTCCAATCATTCACAGAAAATGGAGGAAGAAAATGAAGCTAAGCTATTTATTGGAAAAAATAGAATATAAGCTGGAACAGGGAATAGTGGAAAAGGAAATTTCACAGGTAGTCTATGATTCCAGAAAAATACAGGAGGGATGTCTTTTTATCTGTATTCAGGGAATGAACTTTGACGGTCATCAGGCAGTAAAGGAAGCCTGTGAGAAAAAAGCGGCAGCAGTAGTGGTGGAAAAAGACGTAGCAGCAGAAGGAGATATTACTGTAATACGGGTAGAAGATACCAGATATGCCATGGCCTATATTTCTGCAGCCTGGTTTGGTCATCCTGCAGATAAGCTAAAGGTAATCGGAATTACAGGAACAAAAGGAAAAACCACCACCACATATTTGGTAAAGTCTATTTTGGAAAATGCAGGAAGAAAGGTGGGACTGATCGGAACCATAGAAACCATTATTGGAGAGAAACATATTCCTGCCAACAATACGACACCGGAATCTTATCTTTTGCAGGAAACCTTTGCCAAAATGGCAGAAGAGGGCTGTGACACGGTAGTGATGGAGGTTTCCTCCCAAGGACTTATGCTTCACAGAACAGAAGGATTTATTTTTGACTATGGAATATTTACCAATCTGGAAGCAGATCATATCGGACCAGGAGAACATACCAGTTTTGAACATTATATTTCCTGTAAAAGTAAACTTTTTCGCCAGTGCAGGGTAGGAATTATTAATGGTGATGATAAGCATCATCTCCAGGTAACGCAGGGATCCACCTGTAAGATTCAGACCTATGGCCTGCAGGAAGGAGCAGATCTTAGAGCAGAGGAAATAAGTTTTGTCAGCAGCCAGGGAAACCTAGGAGTAAAATTTAAAACCTCCGGTTTAATTTCCATGGAAGCACAAATTTCTACTCCCGGGTTATTCAGTGTGTATAATGCATTAACAGCAATTGCTATCTGTCTTCAGTTTGGAGTGGGAGAAGAAGAAATAAAGAAATCCTTATTACAGGCCAAAGTAAAAGGAAGAATAGAAATGCTGAAGGTATCGGATGAGTTTACCTTAATGATTGACTATGCCCATAATGCTATGGCACTGGAAAGTCTTCTTACCACGTTAAAAGCATATAATCCCAAACGACTGGTTTGCTTATTTGGCTGTGGAGGCAATCGCTCCAGAAGCAGAAGATTTGAAATGGGAGAAGTAAGCGGAAAACTGGCAGATTTAACCATTATTACTTCAGATAATCCCAGATTTGAAAGACCAGAGGATATCATGGCAGATATTGTAACGGGGATAAAAAAGACAAAGGGAGAGTATGTGGAAATCTGTGACCGAAGAGAGGCTATTGCCTATGCAATAAATAATGGAAAAAAGGGAGATATTATTGTACTTGCAGGAAAAGGTCATGAAGATTATCAAGAAATAGAAGGTGTTCATTACCCTATGGATGAAAGAATTATTGTAGAGGAAATTGTAAGTCAAAAGTAATCGTTCAGTTATGACCAATTCTTAGATGATTGGTTATGAGAGACAGCGAAAGGGGGAGGAGATGGAAAAACAGTATGCACAGGTAATTATTGATATTTCCCATGAAAAGGTGGACCGGCCATTTTGTTATAAAATCCCCCAACACTTAAAGGAAAAGGTGGAAATAGGAAGCTCAGTAATTCTTCCTTTTGGAAAGGGAAATACCTTAAGAAAGGGATATGTTATCCAGTTTCCGGAAAAACCGGATTTTGCAGAAGAAAAAATTAAGGAAATTGCAGAGGTCAGAGAAGGAATTCAGGTGGAAAACAAAATGATTCAGCTGGCCGCCTGGATGAAAGAGGAGTATGGATGCACCATGATTCAGGCTCTGCAGACGGTACTTCCCATTAAGGCCAAGGTAAAGCCTAAAGAAAGAAAAGTACTGGTTTCTCTGGCAGAAGGAAAAGAACTTCAAGATGCTTTAGAACTGGCGGAAAAAAAGAAGCAGCATGCTAAGGCAAGAGTACTTAAACAGCTGCAATATCACAAAGAACTTCCCTATTCTTTGGTGATGCAAAAGCTTCACCTTTCTGCAGCAACTATTCAAAGCTTACAAAAATCAGGACTGGTGCAGATTATTTCCGATATTACCTATCGAAATCCCTTAAAAGAAGTGGAAATAAAGCAGCAGGAAAAGGAGCCCCAGTTAAGTAAAAAGCAACAGGAAATTGTGGATAAAATTACAGAGGAGAGAAAAGTAAATCCCACAGGAAAGTATTTGATTCACGGCATAACGGGAAGCGGAAAAACAAGAGTTTATTTGGAATTAATTGAGAAAGTAATTGCAGAGAATAAATCAGTGATTATGCTGATACCGGAAATTTCTCTTACCTTTCAAACCGTAATGCGGTTTCAGAAGAGATTTGGAAACCGGGTTTCCGTTTTAAACTCTTCTCTTTCCGCGGGAGAAAAATTTGATCAGTGCCAACGGGCAAGAAAAGGGGAAATTGATATCATTATCGGACCCAGATCAGCCTTGTTTACTCCCTTTGAAAATATCGGAATGATTTTGATTGATGAGGAGCATGAAAGCAGCTATAAAAGTGAAGCCATGCCAAAGTATCATGCCAGAGAGGTGGCAGAAAAAATTGCCCTGCTCCATGGGGCAAGCCTTGTTCTGGGAAGTGCAACTCCTTCTTTAGAAAGCTATTACAAAGCAAAAGAAGGAGAATACCGTTTATTCCAGCTGAACCACCGGCTGACAGGGGGACAATTGCCTCACGTTTATATTGAGGATTTACGAGAAGAATTAAAAAAGGGAAATCGTTCCATTTTTAGTGAAAGGCTTCAGGAGTTAATCCGGGATAGATTAGAAAAGAAGGAGCAGATTATCTTATTTTTAAATCGAAGAGGTTATACCGGCTTTCTTTCCTGCAGAAGCTGCGGTGAAGTAGTAAAATGTCCTCATTGTGATGTATCCTTAACTTTGCATAACAATGGAAAAATGGTATGTCATTATTGCGGTTATGAACGGGAAAAAGTAAAGGTTTGTCCCAAATGTTCTTCTAAGTATATTTCCGGCTTTAAGGCAGGTACACAGAAAATAGAAGAGGAATTTATCAAGACCTTTGGAGAAACGAAAATTCTCAGAATGGATAAAGATACCACCACAAAAAAAGACAGCTATGACCAGATATTATCCCAGTTTATGGAAGAGCAGGCCCAGGTACTCATTGGAACCCAAATGATTGTAAAAGGGCATGACTTTCCCAAGGTAACCTTGGTAGGAATTTTGGCAGCAGATATTTCTTTGGGAGTGAATGATTTTCGGGCTGCGGAAAGAACCTTTCAGCTGCTTACTCAGGCTGCAGGAAGAGCAGGAAGAGGAAACCTGCCGGGAGAGGTAGTAATTCAAAGCTATCAGCCGGACCATTACAGTATTGGACATGCGGCAAGGCAGGAATATGAATCTTTTTTTGAAGAGGAAATATTATATCGAAAGCTGGGCAGTTATCCTCCCGTGTATCATATGCTGGTGGTTCAGCTTTTTGGTGCAAGGAAGGAAAGAGTGCAGCAGCTGGCACAGAGTCTGGCTGTGGTAGAAAAAAGGAGAAATGAAGAAGGATTAACGGTAATTGGTCCCACAGAGGCAGCTATTGGAAAAATAAATAATATTTATCGGATGAGACTGATTTTGAAACATAAAACGAAAGAACAATTAATTAAAGAAAAAAATAGAATGGAAGAAATTATCCGGGATTGTGAAAAAAAAGAAATCATAGTACAATTTGATTTTAATCCCATGAGTTCATTTTAGGAAAGGTAGTAAAAAATGGCAATCAGAAATATTAGAGAAATTGGAGACAGTGTATTAAATAAGCCTTGTAAGGAGGTAACAGAAGTAACTCCCAGAATTCGGGAATTGATTGATGATATGATAGAGACCATGTATGATGCCAACGGAGTAGGACTGGCGGCACCGCAGGTGGGAGTGTTAAAAAGAATTGTGGTCATTGATTGTACCGGAGAAGATTTACTGGTAATGATCAATCCTAAAATTATAGAAACCTCCGGAGAACAGACAGGAGGAGAAGGCTGCTTAAGTGTTCCCGGAAAAAGCGGAATTGTAACTAGACCAAATTATGTAAAGGCAGTTGCCTATGATGAAAATATGAATTTGTATGAAGTTGAGGGAACTGAGCTTTTAGCAAGAGCAATCTGTCATGAATTGGATCATTTGGATGGACATCTTTATGTGGAAAAAGTTGAGGGAGAGCTGATGGATGTGGCTCAGGAAGAAGAAGACTGGGAAGAATAAGGAAGGAAGAAAAAGAATGAAAATAGTATTTATGGGAACTCCCGACTTTGCCGTAAAGGCGTTAGAGGAACTGGTACAGGCAGGACATGAAATTGTTTGTGTGGTAACGCAGCCGGATAAGCCAAAGGGAAGAGGAAATCAGGTTCAGATTTCTGCAGTAAAGGAATGTGCCCTAAAGTATGATCTTTCCTTATTTCAGCCGCATAAAATTAAAGAAAAAGAGGCAGTGGAGTATCTGAAAACTTTGGAGGCTGATCTTTTTGTGGTGGCAGCCTTTGGGCAGATTTTGTCTAAAGAAATTTTGGATATGCCAAGATTTGGCTGCATTAATATCCACGGCTCTTTGCTTCCTAAATACCGTGGAGCAGCGCCTATTCAGTGGGCAATTTTAGAGGGAGAACAACAAACCGGTATTACCATTATGCAAATGAATGAAGGTCTGGATACAGGAGATATGCTGACTAAGTGCGTAGTGGACATTGAACCAAAAGAAACAGGAGAAACTTTATTTCATAAAATGGCAGACAGCGGGGCAAAATTATTATTGGAAACTCTTCCTCTTTTGGAAGAAGGCAAGTTAAAGCCGGAAAAACAAAAGGAAGAGGACAGCACTTATGCCCCCATGATCAAAAAAGAAATGGGAAAAATTCAGTGGAATAAGGATGCCGAAACCCTTGAGCGATTAGTAAGAGGAATGAATTCCTGGCCCAGTGCTTATACCTTTTTGGAGAAAAAAACGTTAAAGATATGGGATGCGGATGTGGAAAAGAAAAATTCACAGCTGCCTGCAGGAACCGTAACAGAGGTAACCAAGGATTCCTTAAAGGTACAGACAGGAGACGGACTGTTGGTATTAAAGAGTCTGCAGCTTGAGGGAAAGAAAAGAATGGAAGTCAAGGCCTTTTTATTGGGAAATAAAATAGAGCCCGGAACTTCCTTAGGTTAAGACAGAAAGAAAAATGTTGAACTAGTGCAACGGTTTTAAATTAACTATACCATATCACATGCCTATTTTCCTGATAGCAAAGATTCAAAAATTCTCAGCGTAGCCCGCTACGCCTACGTTTTTTGAACTTCACTCTCAGAAAAATATTCTATGTGAATGATATAGTTATTTAGAAACCGTTACACCAGAGGGAGGAATTGTATGTATACAGGAATGAATTATTATGGATACGGATTTGATTGGACTTATTTACTGGTATTGGCAGGAGCCATACTATCAATTTGGGCTTCCTCAAGAGTAAATTCTACTTTTCAAAAGTATGCTAAAGTACGAAGTATGTCCGGCTTAAACGGAGCCCAGGTGGCAAGGATGATTTTAGATAGAAACGGATTATCAGATATTCCCGTGGAACATGTAGGAGGAAATTTATCAGATCATTATGATCCTACAAAAAGAGTATTACGCTTATCGGATTCCACTTATCATTCCAATTCCGTAGCAGCCATAGGAGTGGCAGCCCATGAATGCGGTCACGCTTTACAGCATAAGGAGGGGTATGGTCCCTTGAAACTAAGAAGTACCATTGTACCCGCAGCCAATCTTGGTTCACGTTTGGGAATTCCCATTATTTTATTAGGTTTATTTTTCGGCGGGGGAGGAAGTTTTTTGGTAAAACTGGGAATCTGGGTATTTTCACTCGCCGTTTTATTCCAGATAGTAACCCTCCCTGTGGAATTTAATGCCTCTTCCAGAGCTTTGGCAGTTTTAGAAGGTTATGGAGTTTTAGGGCAGGAAGAAAATAAAAAGGCAAAGAAAGTATTGTCAGCAGCAGCTATGACCTATGTGGCAGCAGCAGCTTCCTCTATTTTACAATTATTACGTTTAATTATTTTATTCGGATCAAGAGGAAGCGACAGAGATTAGAAAATAAAATGGGGAATAAGAGAGTATAAAAATGAAGGAAAGAGATCTTGTACTGTCCATGTTAATGGAGATTGAAAAGGGAAATGAATTTAGTCATATTTTGATCAGACAGGTTTTAGATAAGCATAATTACCTGGAGGCCAACCAAAAAGGATTTATCAAGAGATTGACTGAAGGAACGCTGGAGAGAAGGCTGGAGATGGATTATATCATTAATCAGTTTTCTAAAATTAAAACGGCAAAAATGAAGCCTCTCATCAGGAACCTTCTTCGAATGAGCGCATATCAGATTTTTTATATGGAACATATTCCTCATTCAGCAGTCTGTAATGAAGCGGTAAAACTGGCTGCTTTACATAAGTTTTCTTCTTTAAAAGGATTTGTAAATGGTACCTTAAGAAATATTGTCCGAAATAAAGGAGAAATTGAGTATCCGAAGAAGGAAGAGAATTTTCTTCAATATCTGGAAATAACTTATTCCCTGCCCCAATGGATTATTGAGGAATTATTGAAGCAATATACAAAAGAACAGGTGGAAGAAATTAGTAAAGGATTATTGGAAAAAAGGCCATTTACTATTCGTTTTTCTCCCCAGTTGGAAGAAAAGAGAAAAGAAGAATTAATAAAAAAATGGGAAGAAAGAGGCGTAATAACTAAACCTCATCCTTATTTATCTTATGCCTATTATCTTGAACGAACTGAAGGGATTACTTTTTTGGAAGGATTTTTACAGGGAGAGTTTGTGGTTCAGGATGTAAGCAGCATGCTGGTAGCAGAAACAGCAGAGATTAAAGAAAATATGTTTATCCTTGATGTTTGTGCAGCGCCGGGAGGAAAGGCTACTCATGGAGCCATAAAGCTGAATCATACCGGCTGTGTTCTGGCAAGAGATCTTACGGAATATAAGGTGAACATGATAGAAGAGTCAGCCACAAGGCAGAAACTGGACAATATAAAGACCCAGGTGTGGGACGGAACCATCTATGATGAAACCTTAGAGAAAAAAGCAGATATTGTATTTTGTGATGTGCCCTGTTCCGGTTTGGGGGTAATGACAAAAAAAACAGATTTAAAATATAGAATTCAAAAGCAGGATTTGGAATCGTTGACACTCCTGCAAAGAAAAATTATAGAAAATGCAGTACGTTATCTAAAGCCCGGGGGAACACTGATTTACAGTACCTGTACCATTCATCAAAAAGAAAATGAAGAACAGGTTCAATGGATGATAGAAAATCTGGGAATGAAGATAGCTTCCATGAAGGAAAATTTACCGCATCAGCTTAGAAAAGAAGAAGGAAAACTGGGGCTGCAGCTGCTTCCCGGAATTCATGAAACAGATGGTTTCTTTTTGGCGAAGCTGAAAAAAGAGAATTAAAAACTGCAGGGCAACAATAATAGAAGGAATAATACAGCAGGAGATACCATGGATATTAAATCAATGAGCTTACAGGAGCTGGAAATAATAATAAAGGAAAAAGGGGAAAAAGCCTTTCGTGCAAAACAGATCTACCAGTGGATACATCAAAAACAAGTATCCTCTTATGAAGAAATGTCCAATATTCCCTTAAAGTTAAGAGAGATATTGGAAGAAGAATATCCCCTGATGAAATTAAATATGATACAGGTTCAGGAATCTTCCCTGGATGGAACCAGAAAATATCTTTTTGGTTTAGAGGACGGCAACATGGTAGAAAGTGTATGGATGAAATACCATCATGGAAACAGCGTGTGTATTTCTTCTCAGGTAGGCTGTCGCATGGGCTGTCGTTTTTGTGCCTCTACCTTAGACGGTTTGGAAAGAAACTTAAAGCCTTCAGAAATGCTGGAGCAAATCTATTCCATTATCCGTCATACCGGGGAGAGAGTATCCAACCTTGTTATTATGGGAACCGGAGAGCCTATGGATAATTATGAAAATGTGGTAAAGTTTCTTCGTCTCCTTACCGGTGAAGAAGGTTATAATATGAGTCAAAGAAATATCACGGTTTCTACCTGCGGTATAGTGGAGGGAATACGAAAACTGGCAGAAGAAAAGCTTCAGATTACCCTGGCTCTTTCTCTTCATGCCACTACCGATGAAAAGAGAAGGCAGCTGATGCCGGTAGCCTATCGTTATGAATTAAAGGAAGTATTAAAGGCCTGTGAATATTATTTTGAAAAAACAGGGCGAAGAGTTTCCTTTGAATATTCCCTTGTAGCAGGAGTAAATGATAATTTAAATGATGCAAAGGAATTGGCAGATTTAGTAAAAGGAATGAATTGTCATGTAAATCTGATTCCCGTAAATCCTATTAAGGAAAGAGATTACAGACAGTCTGAAAAAAAGCAGATAGAAGATTTTAAAAATTATCTAAACAATAAAGGGGTTACTGCCACCGTAAGACGAGAAATGGGACGAGATATTGACGGAGCCTGCGGACAGTTAAGAAGAAGGCATATGAAAAATCAATAAAGTACTTTTCCTTTTTTAGTTTGTATGCTAAGATGTGAAAAGCGTTGAAGGTGGCAAAAGGAAAGAAAAGAGAGTTGCAGCGATGATAAAAACAGTTTCGGCAACCCACGTCGGGTTAAAAAGGAAATTGAATCAGGACTATGTGTTTACTGCAGACAGAGAGGTTGGATATTTACCCAATCTTTATCTTGTTGCAGACGGAATGGGAGGCCATAAGGCAGGAGATTTTGCTTCTAAATATGCAGTAGAGACTATTGTGGAAGAAATTAGCAGCAAAAAAGAAAAAGACACATTTGCAGCCTTGAACCAGGCAATTACAGAAGCAAATTCAAGAATTAAGAAAAAGGCCGGGGAAGATGATTCCATGTATGGAATGGGTACTACTCTGGTGGCAGCAGTAATCGAAGGAACTGCGTTGAAGGTTGCTAATGTAGGAGACAGCAGATTATATTTAATTAATGAAAAAATAGAACAGATTACCATAGACCATTCCTATGTGGAAGAAATGGTAAGACTGGGAGGACTGGATAGAGAACAGGCACGCAATCATGAAAAGAAGAATATAATAACCAGAGCAATTGGTGCGGAATCTATTATTAAGGCAGATTTTTTTGAGGTGGAGCTTCAGAAAGGAGACCAGATTTTAATGTGTACTGATGGGGTCAGTAACATGCTGACAGATCAGGAGATTTTTGAAATCATCAAAGGAGAAGGCAGCGAAGAAGAACGAGTGGAATGTCTGGTAAAATCAGCCAATAATCATGGTGGACGAGATAATATGGGAATTATTTTAATTTGCCCTTAACATAGAGTAGTGGAGGTTTTTTAATGATTAAAATCGGTATGTTGATCGGCGATCGTTATGAAATATTGGAAAAAATAGGGACTGGGGGAATGTCCGATGTTTATAAAGCAAAATGCCATAAGCTGAATCGCTTTGTTGCCGTTAAAGTATTAAAGCAGGAATTTGGGGAAAATGAAAATTTTGTATCCAAATTTAAGGTAGAGGCTCAGGCGGCAGCAGGTCTGATGCATCCAAATATTGTAAATGTATATGATGTTGGCAATGAAAACGGAATTAATTACATTGTTATGGAGCTGGTGGAAGGGATTACCCTGAAAAAATATATTGAAAAAAAAGCCAGACTTTCCGTAAAAGAGGCCATCAGTATTGCCATTCAGGTTTCCATGGGAATTGAAGCGGCTCACAATAATCATATTATTCACAGAGATATAAAACCACAGAATATTATTATTTCTAAAGACGGAAAGGTAAAGGTGACAGACTTTGGAATTGCTAAAGCAGCCACCAGCAATACCATTACCTCTAATGTAATGGGTTCCGTTCATTATACCTCACCGGAACAGGCAAGAGGTGGTTTTAGTGATGAAAAAAGTGATATTTACTCTCTGGGGATTACCTTATTTGAAATGCTTACGGGAAGAGTGCCCTTTAACGGGGACACTACAGTGGCCATTGCCATTAAGCATATTCAAGAACCAATGCCCTCTCCACGAGAATTTGTGGGAGAAATCCCTCTTAGTGTGGAACAGATTGTTTATAAATGTACACAAAAAAGTCCTGACAGACGTTATCAGTCTATGCCGGAATTAATCGAGGATTTAAAACGTTCTTTAATGAATCCTGATGAAAATTTTGTGAAGGTTGTGGACCGAAGAGAGGAAGATTCTACAAGAGTTATTACGGAAAAAGAAGTAAAAGAGATTAAGCAGCAGGTACAAAAAAGAAGTACCGTAACAGGAGATTCTATTCGTCTGAGAAAAGAAGTAGAAGAAGAACGAAAAAATAAAAAGAAAATAGTCAGAGAGGAAGAAGAGTACGAGGAATATGATCCTAAAATGGAAAAAATCACTACAATTTTGGCAGTAATCATTGCAGTCATTGCAGGAATAGTGATTATTTTTTTGGTAGGAAAATTTGCCGGAGTTTTTCCCTCCTCAAAAGAAGAGCAGAATGGTGCACAAGCCCAGACACAGCAGGCACAGGAAAACAGCACTTCCGGTTTTTTGGAAGATGACAGTATGATCGGTCTTCCACAGGTGGTTGGCTGGGGCTATGCAGAAGCCTCTGCAGCATTAAAACAAAACGGATATGAAGTGACCAAGGAAGAGGTTTTTTCTCCAGATGTACCCAAGGGAAATGTAATCAGTCAAAATCCTGAGGCAGGAGTGCCTCTTGCACAGGGAAGTATTGTTACCTTACGGGTAAGTCTTGGGGCAGAAATTACCAAAGTAAGAGTACCCAGTATTGTGGGCTATACGCAGGTAGAAGCTGCCACTATTTTAGAGCAGGAAGGTCTTCTTCCCGGAAAGGTGGAAGAAACCACCAATGAGGATTCCAATTTAATTGGAAAGGTTTGTTATCAAAGCTATTCTGTAGGAGCTTATGTAGACTCAGGAACGGTAATTGATATGAAAATCAGTACCGGTGTGGGAAATGCTACTTATAGTTTTGTAGGAAATATTGCAGGTCCGGGTGAAGAGGACGGAGATTATATACCGGGAACAGAAGTTACGGTAATTGTCGCTTCCTCCAGCGGACAGGAAATTTACAGAACCATAACCAATGCCTTTCCTCTTCCAATGAATGTAACGGGAATTACCGGTTCAGAAGACGGACTGGTTACTTTCCATTATGTAGTGGATATTCCTGCCACAACCACAACGGATGATGCCGGTAACGTAATCACTTTACCGGGAGGAAGAGAAGAACGTTCCATAAGTCGGGCAGTTAAATTTACAAAGGAATCTTAAGATGCAGGGAAGAATTATCCGCGGGATCGGAGGCTTTTATTACGTTTATGTTTCCGGGAAGGGAATCCTGGAATGTAAAGCAAAGGGAGTTTTTCGAAAAAATAAATTAAAACCTTTAGTGGGAGATTTTGTAGAGGTTTCCCTTCTATCAGAAGAGGGAAAGGGAAATATTGACCAGGTATTAGAGCGAAAAAATGAATTGATTCGTCCTGCTGTGGCAAATATTGATCAGGCTCTTGTTATTTTTTCCATGACCGGACCGGAACCTAACTTAAATTTGCTGGATCGTTTTTTGATTATGATGCGGCAAAAGGAAATTCCCGGCATATTAGTATTTAATAAATGTGATTTAGTGGGAGAAGAACAAAGAGAGAGGTTAAGGTCTGTTTATGAAAAAAGCGGATGCAAAATTTTATTTGTCAGTGCAAAAAAACAACAGGGAATCCGGGAAATAAAAGAACTTTTAGAAAAAAAGACAACTACAGTAGCAGGCCCCAGTGGTGTGGGAAAGTCTTCTTTAATCAATTTACTGCAAAGTTCCGTTAATATGGAAACGGGATCGATCAGTGAGAAGATTCAGCGGGGAAAACATACTACCAGACATGCAGAATTTATTTTTATGGGAGAGGATACCTATATTCTGGATACACCGGGCTTTAGTTCTCTGGCTGTTTTTGATATGGAGAAGGAAGAACTGGAACAGTATTATCCGGAATTTGAAGAATATAAGGAAAACTGTCGCTTTCACGGCTGCAGCCATACTCATGAACCAGGGTGCAGGATAAAGGAGGCTGTGGAAGAGGGAAACATCAATAAAGAAAGATATTATAATTATTTATTGATCTATGAAGAATTAAAAAATAAGAAAAAATATTAAGAAAAAGCTTAAGAAAGAAAAGTCCATGGGAAAACTCATGGGCTTTTCTTTCTGTAAAAAGGATTTTAATAAAAGATAGAATAAACCTTCAAACTTGAGAAAAAATGAGGTATACTGTTATTAAAGAAACAATCACTGATGATATAAAAGGATGGGGATTACAAATGAAAAAGACATTAAAAGGGAAAAAATCTTTAGATATTAACATAAAGCTTCAGTTATTGGTAGGTTTTGCGATTCCAATTATTTTTGTAATCCTTGTGGGGGGATTGTCCTATAATAAAGCAGAAGAGGGAATGGTATCTAATTTTGAGACAGCGGCACAGAATACCGTTGATACTCAGATGAAATATCTGGATGCTGTATTTAATCTGATTCATGGTGAAGCAGTTCAGTTGAAGCTGGATCCGGAGATACAGGCATTGATGTCCAATACTTATGCCTTTGATACTGCAAAAAGTGCTTCCGTAAGAAATAAAACAAATACCATGTTTAATACCAGAAAGGAATTAAATTCCTTTATCTGTAATATTTACATTGTACCAAAAAAGAATGAAACCTTAATTTCTACAACAAAAAGTTCTATGTCAACGGCTACTCAGCCTCTTGCACAGCCCCAGGGATTTTATGAGGAATGGTCTAAGACAGAAGAGGGAAAGGCAGTTAATGAGGCAGGTACAAATGTCTGGATAAGCGATCATCCTGAAATGGATGCCATGACAGGATATGATAATGAATATATTCTTTCTTATATGGCTCCCTTGCAGAATAAATCTGCAGTATTAGTATTTGATATTGATTACGATAAGGTAAAAGAAACCTTAGAAAAAATTGATCATTCCAACGGAACAATTATTGGTTATGTTACATCGGACGGTAAAGAGATTGTAGTTAAAGAAGAGGAAAACAGTACAGAGATTTCTTTTTTTCAAGAGGAGTTTTATCAAAATTCCCTTAAGTCAGGAGAATTAAGCGGAAGTGAGTATATTGAATATAACAATAAGAAGTATTTGTATATTTACAATATAAGTGAAGAAACAGGTGCAGCTCTTGTTTACTTTGTTCCTTGGGATAAATTAATTGATTCGGCATTGGAAATAAAATCACTTACCTATGTTTTGGTAGGAATTTGCTGCTTTGTTGCGATTATTATAGGACTGGGTATTTCCTTGAATATTACTAACAGTATGAGCAGTATTACCAGACGTTTGGAAAAGGTGGCTGAGGGTGATCTTACTGTTCAAATGAAGACCAAAGGAAGAAGTGAATTTGCAGGATTAAATAAGCATATTGCAGATACCATTAAAAAGACCCGGGAACTGATTATTGGTGTAGATGGTATTGTTTCTCTTGTAAATGGCTCATCCAAGGAAGTAGATAAAGTTTCCGGTTTGATGAAGCAGTCCTCTAACAGTATACTGGAAGCCTTAGAGGAAATCGATGGAGGTGTATCTCAGCAGGCAAAGGATACACAGGATTGTCTTATTCAAATGGACAATTTGTCTCATACCATAGAGGAAGTTACTCAGGATATTGAAAAGACCTCCTCCACATCAGAATATACAAAAGAAATAATTATGAAGGGTATTTCCACTATGGAGGTTTTGTCAAAACAGACAAAGGACACCATAGAGGTTACTTCTTTAGTAAAAGACGATGTAAAAATTTTAGAAGGTCATTCCTTGGAAATCAAAAAGTTTGTTTCAATTATTTCTGATATTGCAGAGCAGACAAATCTATTATCCTTAAATGCCTCTATTGAAGCTGCAAGAGCAGGAGAAGCGGGACGAGGATTTGCTGTAGTTGCAGAAGAAATCCGTAAGCTGGCCGACGGATCTCAGCAGGCAGCAGCTGAAATTAATAAGGTGGTAGAAATTATTGAAAAACAAACAGGGGAAACTGTTACTACGGCAAATAAGGCAGAAAAAATTGTAGAAGAGCAGGCAGAAACTGTGGAGATTACAAAAGAGGATTTCAGAAAGATTTATCATGCTACAGAAGAAGTAATTTCCAGCATTGAGCAGGTAAGTCATAAAGTAAAAAGTATGGATCAGAAGCGTGCTGAAACCTTGGAATCCTTATCCAGTATTTCTGCAGTGGCAGAAGAAACAGCCGCCTCTTCAGGAAATGTATTTGCCATTTCTGAAAAACAGAAAGAAACCGTGGTACTTTTAACAAAAGCAAGTGAAGAATTAAGGGATAACATGGCCGAACTTAAATCAGCGATTTCAATATTTAAGACCACAGAAGAGGAAAGTGACCAATAACGGTAGGAATTCGTTCTTTTAACATTTACAAAATAAAATAAAAGTCCATAATATATTTGTAGACTAAGGAAAGCATCTATTTTCAAAGGATTGATAATGAAAATAGATGCTTTTGATGTAACAGCATTTCATTATTTGATAAAACCCATTGAAGAAGAGAAATTTGGTTTAATATTTGAACGTGCTGTTTTAGAAGTGCAAAAGAAAAAGATAAGGAGAAGGATTGAGGAAAAAATATACCAGAAACAGAAAGAATGAAATTTGTACCAAGAGCCGTGTCCAATGTTATAGTAGAACAATTTGAAAATATGGTGAAGGAAAAGAAAAATCCGTATGTTACAGTAAGCGATCAAAAAGGAAGAGAAGTCGTTATAATCACTCTTTTTTTCACACCCAAAATCCCGTAGTTCACACCCTCACATCACAAAATTATTGCAAAGATACGATATAATAAAAAATGGGTAGGTATATCCTAAAAATCAGCGAAAGGATAGCGGGACTATGAAGATAGCGGTCTGTGACGATGACAAAACTGATTATACATATCCCAATTCAGGTCCGAGCAGTCCAACTGTTCAAGTTAAAGCCACACTTACATTTAACAAAGGAACATACAGTATTCCAGCACATACATTATCAAACCCTAAATGAATACAATAGCTATAAAAGATTATATATTAGCAAACTATGATTCTTCAATAATTCAAGAATCATTAGAAAACTTGGAATATTACAAAATAGATATTATTATGTCGTTTCCAGAGAGTGTGACTGGTAAAAGAAATGTAAACAGTGGTAAAAAGAGTTGTTCTGAAATACAAGATTATATGCAAAACTTAATGAAAAAGGCTAAAGAATTTGACGTTTCAAAGTTGAATATTGAGGTTATAGGCATAAAGAGAGATTGTCGAAAGGTGAAGATAGTTTTAGAACATAGTTTGGGATATTTTAATATCAAGGGTTTAGCAGAAAATGATTTGTTCGTAGAACAATTATCAGAAGAATTAATGAATATTGGGACAAGTATAAAGTAAACATTAAATATGAAAAAGGTATTGTGTTATGTAATGTAGTGCTTTGCATGGATAGTAAGCAATGGATTGAAATTAGAGACATAAAACCACCAGTTTATATAAAAGAAGGGTACATTTTTCGTGATATAGTAATCACCGGTGTTTTATGCTCAAAAAAATGGAACGTAATTGGTACATAGACCATTTGCGTATTTTGCAAATTATGTAAAATCAAGCTTTTTAAGCAAAGGAGATAGATGATTATGAAATTAGGTATCGAAATCGGTTGAGTATTTTTACATAGTTTCATATAAGTCGATAAATCTCCGCAAAGCCTTATAAATAAAGGGATTAGAGAATTGCTTCCGAACATATATGTTTATATAAGTTCATATAAGTTTTAGAAAAATGGCACAGTAAATTGCACAGTTGAGATGGAAAGAAGAAAGCTCTGAAATAGCAAAAGTGATGGTGCGCTGACACCTTAAAAATCTGACAGATAAGCCAGATATGTAGTCTGGCAAGTTGGGGAGCAACAGAAAAACTCTACATATATGCCGCACATGTAGGGCGGAAAGTTGGCAGACAATAGAAAAATCAGCATATTGTAGTTAGAAAGAGGTTGTCCGAGATGGCAACCTCTTTGTGTATTAGAGGATAGAGAAGTAAATTATCAGATGTTCTGCTTCGACTTGATTTTGAACAGAAAAATAACGATAATGTACGAGAGAAGAAACTTTGAAATTGGTGGTTAATTTATGAATGAAGTGAAACACCCTTATGAAGTAGCGCTTATGAAAGGGAAGAATGAGCCAGAATTAATAATTGTACAACAAAATGTTTGTGGTAGAAATATATATGAGAGAACTTGGAGTATACAGGATTATGAAGAATTAATAAAAGAAGTGAAAGGAAAAAATCCAGATATAATTTTTCTTACTGAGTTTTATTACCAACAAATGTATGATGTTACGAAAATAATACTTGAAGGATATGAATTTATTAAACCTAGTAGATTTTCGAAGAATGATGAGGAACAAAAAGGCTTGTATGCTACATGTTTGTTGGCTATTAAGAAAGCTAAAGTGACTAAAGATAAACAATTTGAATTAATGAATATGCTTGACTTGAGATATATTTGTGTTGATTTGAATATTAAGAATGAGAAAATAATGAAAACTTTGTTGCTATATGTTCCACAAACTTATAATGCTCCTCCATATAGAGTTAAGCAAAAGGAAAAAATGCTTCGTTCAACAAGCAATTATGTATCGGGGAAATACAACAATTTACTTTTTGTTGGTGGAGATATGAATTCAGATATTGATGGAAAAACAACAACCTGCATTGGTGTTTTTGAAGAAATATATAACAAGATAGTAGATACTGATTGTATAAAGGAGGCAACTTGGAAAGGGAAAAGGTTGGATTATGCTCTTGTATCAGAGAAAATTAAAAATAAAGTAAATACTATTCCAATAAAAATAAAAAGCGATCACAGAGGGCTTAAGACCGTATTTAGTGCACTGAAGTGAAATTTTCAGTTGCGTGCAGAGAACTATAGCCGATACAGATTACATCGCAGAGAGGTCTAAATCAACTAATTATTTACATGGATTGCTTTGGTTGGGGTTTTGAAAAAATACGAGAAATGTATTGAATATGTTTACTGAGGTGGTAGACATGCTAAAATGGATTTGGGGCAAGGCACCGATTGTTGTGTAGATATACAGCAGTTGGTGCTTTTTTATGCCGTGTGTCCAGCGAAGCTGGACCACACTTGCCGGTGTAAGTCCGGTCACGGTAATTGCCAGTGAGCCGTGTAGCTAAACTCGGTGCGTTGTAGAAATACAGGGTACTAAGCGAGTGGATAAAGTAACCTCGACAAGAG
>JAFXGR010000121.1 GCA_017520155.1 Lachnospiraceae bacterium | reverse complement strand
TACTTAATCATAGCAAGAAGTATTTATAGATCATGGAAAAGAAGGTGAAATATAATGAAGAAGATAAATTGGTTATTTATAGGGGAATGTATCATTATTCTGTTTTTACTATTGACAATAGGCTACTTGATCAGAATGGATGATGGAATGAAGGCAGAGGAGATGATGCTTGTAGAGGTCCGGGAGAATCAGCAACAGTATATTGAAGAGGAGTTGGAATTAGAGGAGGAGAATGTTCTAATAGAAGAAAATCAAGTGGTCTCGGGAAATTCTCTTGATAAAGAAGAGATAAATGTGATAGAGAATACTGCAGAAATTGTTGAAAGGAATAAAAAGACACAGATTGTAGTTTTGGGAGATAGTATTTGGAATGCCGGCAGAGGAACAGACGGAATTTCAGAACAGATTATGAAAGAAAAGGATGTCATTATTTATAATTGTTCTATAGGAGGTACAACGGCAGCAGTTCATAATGAATCTACACATTGGGAGAATTGGACCAGTAAATCCTTTAATGGGATGATGTATTTAGTAACCGATATTATAAAGCCGGAGAATTTGATTGCCGATGATGTTGCAGGAGAGGTATTTAAAGGAATTGATTTTGAACAGGTAGATTATCTTATTGTATCCTATGGATTAAATGATTATTTCAGTGATGTTCCCATTTTTCCTAAAGAATATTATGATCTTACATCCTATGTTGGTGCTCTTCGTCATGGAATTCAGAAAATACGTGAGAAATACCCTCAGATTAAGTTTATTCTTACATCTCCAACCTATTGCGGATGGTTTGAAAATGAACGTCAATTTGGTTTAGGGGATTATGTGGAAGCGGCTCGCAGTGTGGCAAATGAAATGGATACATATTTTATTGATATGTATCATGCTCTTGGGAAAAATCCTCAAGAGAAATCAGAGTATTTAGCAGATGGTGTGCATCTGACGGTAGAAGGACGAGAAATGTATGCCAGAAGTGTAATTGATTTTTTAAATATACAGGGAATTGAATAACAAGAGCAAAACTGATAGTTGAAATGTGGCTATCAGTTTTCTTGTATTGGAGGGAATAGAGGATTTTATTTCATATATTTACAGTAGTAATACAAAAGGAAATGTGTTAGGATGTAACTGTCATAAATGTTTTATTAATATTTTGTGGCATAGTATTTTAACTAGGATAGGAAGAAAATAATTATGGATAAGATAGCAGTTTTAATTCCCTGTTATAATGAGGAAAAGACAATTGCAAAGGTAGTAGCAGATGCGAAAAAAGCATTGCCGGAAGCAGTAATTTATGTGTATGATAATAACTCTAAGGATAAGACGGTAGAAGAAGCAAGGCAGGCCGGTGCAATAATTCGTCATGAATATATGCAGGGAAAAGGAAATGTAATCCGAAGAATGTTTCGGGAGATTGATGCCCGATGCTATATTATGGTAGATGGAGATGATACTTATCCTATGGAATATGCCGCTGAAATGGCAGAACTTGTCTTAGATAAAAATGCAGATATGGTAGTAGGAGATAGATTATCAACTACCTATTTTACAGAAAACAAAAGACCCTTTCATAATTTGGGAAATTCAGTAGTAAGGGGGAGTATTAATACACTGTTTAAAAGTGAAATTAAAGATATTATGACAGGATATCGTGCTTTTAGCTACCAGTTTGTGAAGACCTTTCCTGTAATGTCAAAAGGGTTTGAAATAGAGACAGAGATGACCATTCATGCAGTGAATAATAATATGCAGGTTGAAAATATCTTGGTAGAATATAGGGATCGTCCGGAGGGAAGTGAATCCAAGTTAAATACATTTTCGGATGGGTTTAAAGTTTTAATGACCATAGTCAGACTTTTTAGAGAATATAAACCCTTTCATTTTTTTGGAATTATTTCTTTGATTTTGATAGCACTATCTATGATATTTTTTATACCGGTTTTGGTAGAATATTGGGAAACAGGTTTGGTTCTTAAGTTTCCAACTCTAATTGTATGTGGTTTTTCTGCTTTGGCAGCAATACAGTCTCTTTTTTCAGGACTGATTTTACAAAATATTATCCAAAGAGATCGTAAGAATTTTGAGATGAACTTAAATCGTGTGTACAACGACTATATTGGAAAGCTATAGGGTATAAGGAGAAAATACAGTTTTCGTAATACTTCATAGCTTGAGAGAATGAAAAGGAATGAAGATAAAGATGAAAATATGTATGGTGGTTCCGGAAAAAGAAGTAAAAGGAGGAATTGCATCTGTAGTAAATGGTTATAGGGAAACAGGTTTTCCGGACCATATTGCCACTACCTATATTGAATCCTATTGTGATGGCGGAAAAATAAAAAAACTAAAGAAGGCAATAATAGCATACTTAAAATTTGTAAAGATTTTATTTTTTTCTATGCCGGATATGATTCATATACATTCTTCTTTTGGTCCCAGCTTTTATCGTAAGGTTCCGTTTATTTTATTGTCATATTTATGCAAAGTAAAAATAATTAATCATATACATGGGGCTGAATTTGAGGTCTTCTATACAGATTCTTCAGCTTGGAAGAAGAAGCTTGTGAAAACGATGTATAATTTATGTGATGTGATTATTGTATTATCAGAGGAATGGAAGTATAGTATTGGTACAATTGTGGATGAGGAAAAGATTAGAATTGTAGAAAATTATTGTATTATTCCACAGGAAGAACATTTTGAAAAAAAGAAACAAATATTGTTTTTAGGGGAAATTAGTGAAAGAAAAGGATGCTACGACCTTGCCCAAATTTATCAGAAGATTGTAGAAGCAGTAGGAGAGATTCCTTTCATCATTGCAGGGGATGGAGAAGCAGAAGAGGTGGAAGCTACTTTTAAAGGCCTGCAGTTAGAGAGTAAGGTTATGTTTACCGGATGGGTAAGAGGAGAAAAGAAGAAAAAATTATTAGAAGAAAGCCAGTTTTTTCTTTTTCCCACCTATAATGAAGGTATGCCTATGGTAATATTGGAAGCAATGGCTTATAATATGGCAATTGTAACTACAAATGTGGGAGGAATTCCTAAGCTGATTGAAAACGGAAAAAATGGTTTTCTTTGTGAACCGGGAGATATTCATCGGTTAGCAGAAAAAATGATTCTTTTAATTTGTAATGAAGAATTAAGAGAAAAGTATGTAAATAATTCAAGAGAAAAGGTAGTGGCTAATTTTAGTTTAAAACAGCATTTAAGTAAAATAATTGCAGTTTATGAAGAAGTATATCATTCCAGAGGCTAGAAGATGAAAATAGTAAAAAAAACCTTGAAAAGTACATTACAAAGTTTAATATGGAAAGTTTTGTATGGGAATAAAGTGGATTGCAGATTCCCCGTGGCTATGGAAAATGTTAAAATAGAAAAGGATCAAAAGAGTAGGATAAAGATTGGTAAAAAAACACAAAACAGGGGACCTTTATATTTAATTTCTCAAGGCGGAGGAAGCATAGATATTGGTGAACATTGTTTTTTTAATGTAAATTGTTCTTTAACCTCCATGATGGAAATCAAAATAGGAAATTATTGTAAGTTCGGAAATAATCTTGTTATTGTTGATCATGATCACCGAATGAGGAGTGAGAGAGATGAGTTTCCGGCAAAATCTGTAAGGATAGGAGACTATGTGTGGGTTGGAGCCAATTGTACTATTTTAAAGGGAGTAGAAATTGGTGAGAGAGCAATTATTGCTGCTGGTAGTGTAGTAAGAAAAAACGTTCCACCGGGAAGTATTTATTATGAGAAAAAAGAAAGCATTATTCTAGTACAGTGAAAATTAAGTTTCTGATATATTGACGCTGGATGATTGTTTCGAGTGCAAGGCGGAGGAAGAAGGCGTAGTTGGTGCTACGCCGACTGACAACAACACAGCAATCGAACAATCAGACAAGTCAAGATATCAGTTATTTAATATTCACTGTACTAGATAGATAATGGACAAAGGAGAGAATGTTATGAAAAGAATTGCAGTAGCAGGAACGGGATATGTAGGACTTGTAGCAGGTGTATGCTTTGCTGAAGTAGGACATGATGTTACCTGTGTGGATGTAGATGAGGCTAAAGTAAAATTGATGGAAAGTGGAGTTTCCCCAATTTATGAAGAAGGGTTGGAGGAACTGATGAAGAAGAATAATGCTACCGGAAGACTTCGTTATACTACAGATTATAAGGAAGCCTATCGTCAGGCAGATGCCATCTTTATTGGAGTTGGGACACCGGAGCAGCCGGATGGAAGTGCCAACTTAAGCTATATTGCTACTGTTTGCCGTCAGATAGCTGAGTCTGTGGAAAAAGATTGCCTTGTGGTAGTAAAATCAACAGTTCCTATCGGGACCAATGATAAGGTGGAGCAGTTTATTCATGATTTTTTACTTCGTGATGTTAAGGTAGAGGTAGCCTCTAATCCGGAGTTTCTTGCACAGGGAACGGCAGTAAGGGATACACTTCATGCGGCAAGAATTATTATTGGAACAGAAAGTAAGGAAGCTGAGGCATTATTGCAGGAGATATATAAACCTTTTAATCTTCCTATCGTATCGGTAAAGCGTCGTTCGGCAGAAATGATTAAGTATGCTTGTAATGATTTTCTGGCATTAAAAATTTCTTATATGAACGATATAGCTAATTTATGTGAATTAGTTGGTGCCGATATCGAGGATGTGGCCAGAGGTATGAGCTATGATGAACGAATCGGTTCTCGGTTCTTAAATGCAGGAATTGGCTTTGGAGGAAGCTGTTTTCCAAAGGATACTAAGGCGTTAAAATACTTGGCAAATCAGCACGGATATAAATTAAAAACAGTTGAGGCTTGTGTAGAGGTTAATACAAAACAAAAGACGAGATTATTTGAAAAAGCGAAAAAACGAATGATTAGTTTTGATGGTTTAAAGGTGGCCGTACTGGGATTGACCTTTAAAGCGGGAACAGACGATTTACGAGAGGCTCCGTCTATTGATAATATTCAGTTGCTACTGGAAAAAGGTGCCGATATTTATGCCTTTGATCCTGTTGGGGTAAAGAGAGCAAAGCAGCATTTTCCGGAGGGCAGTATTGAAAAAGGACGAATAACTTATGTAAAAACCACCCGAGAAGCTTTACAGGATGCGGCCATTTGCTTTATTTTTACCGAATGGGGAGAAATCAAGGTTCTAAAGCCTGAGGACTATAAAAAGCTGATGAGGATTCCCTTGGTTTATGACGGAAGAAATCTGTATGATCTTAGGGAAATGAAGGAAGCCGGGATAGAGTATTACAGTATAGGAAGATAAAAAAGTATAATTGGAAAAAATATACTTAGTAATATTTTTAAATAAGATATAGTCTTATAAGCAGAAAGTGAGAAGTGAGTTGAAAAAAACAGAAAGTGATAAAACTTACCTTGTAACAGGTGCAGCAGGATTTATTGGATTTTTTCTTTCAAAAGCTTTACTTAATGTAGGAAACAAGGTAATTGGATTTGATAATTTAAATGATTATTATGAGGTTTCTTTAAAGAACAGTCGATTGAAGATTTTGGAAGCCTATGATAATTTTACCTTTGTAAAAGGAGATTTAGCCAAAAAGGAAGAGGTTTTTCAGCTTTTTGAAGAATATCATCCTGTAATTGTTGTAAATCTGGCTGCACAGGCAGGAGTTCGTTACAGTATTGATAATCCGGAGGCTTATATGCAGTCCAATGTTATGGGTTTTTTCCATATTTTAGAGGCTTGCAGGCATTATCCTGTGGAGCATCTGGTATTTGCTTCCTCCAGTTCGGTTTATGGAGCAAATGAAAAGATTCCCTTTTCCACCGGAGATCAAGTAGATCAGCCGGTAAGTCTTTATGCAGCCACAAAAAAGTCCAATGAACTGATGGCCTATTCCTATAGCAAGCTGTATAAAATACCGGTAACGGGACTTCGTTTTTTTACCGTTTACGGACCTATGGGAAGACCGGATATGGCATATTTTAAGTTTGCCAAAAAGATTATGGCAGAGGAAGAAATAGAGATCTATAATCATGGAGAGATGTACCGGGATTTCACCTATATTGATGATATTATAACCGGTATAGAAAATCTTTTATGTTATCCTCCCAAAGGGGATTTACAGGGAGTACTTTATAAGATATATAACATAGGTAACAATAAGCCGGAAAAATTAATGGATTTTATTTCCGTGTTGGAAAAATGCTTGGGAAAGGAAGCAAAAAAGGTATTTCTTCCTATGCAGCAGGGTGATGTACCTCGTACCTATGCAGATGTGGATGATTTGATTCGTGATTTTGATTTTAAACCAAACACCTCTATAGAAGAAGGACTGTCAGCTTTTGCTGACTGGTTTAAGGAGTACTATAAAGATGTTATTTAACTCTTATCTTTTTCTTTTTATCTTTCTTCCTTTGTGTTTAGCAGGATTTTATTTATTAAAGGAAAAACAAGCCACACTGGCCAAGGTGTGGCTTACTTGCTTTTCACTATGGTTTTACGGATACTTTAATATATCTTATTTACTGATAATATTGGTAAGTATCTGCGGAAATTATTTGATTCATAAAGAGATAATTAGAAGCCGTGAAAAACAAAAGAATAATGTGGATAAATTGTTGCTCATCCTGGGAGTCAGTGGAAACCTGTTATTGTTATTTTATTTTAAATACTATGATTTTTTTGTTGAAAATATCAATATACTATGGAATACGGGAATGACAGTTCGGGGGATACTTCTTCCCCTGGGAATCAGCTTTTTCACCTTTCAGCAGATTTCCTTTTTGGCAGATACCTATCGAAAAGAATTAAAAAAATGCAATTTTGTGGATTACAGTCTGTTTGTTTCTTTTTTTCCTCAGCTAATAGCAGGACCCATAGTAACCCATGAGGAGATGCTGTCTCAGTTTCAGAAGATAGGGAAGGATGACAGAAGTAAAAAGGAACTTCAGGACTTATTCCTTCAGGGAATTTATGTTTTTACCTTAGGCTTGGCCAAAAAAGTATTACTGGCAGATACCTTTGGAAGGGCTGTGGATTATGCCTACAGTAATGTGGCGGGAGTTAATGGTCTGGAAAGCTTCCTGGTAATTTTATTTTATTCATTACAGCTTTATTTTGATTTTAGCGGTTATTGTGATATGGCTAAGGGGCTGGCAGGATTATTTGGAATGAGTATCTCCAATAATTTTAATTCCCCTTATCAATCCCTAAATATCATTGATTTTTGGAAACGATGGCATATTACCTTAAGTCGTTTTTTTACCCAAAATATTTATATTCCTTTAGGCGGAAACAGGAGAGGAAGGGCAAGAACATATAGTAATCTATTTTTAGTATTTTTCTTAAGCGGAATCTGGCACGGAGCCGGCTGGAACTTTATACTTTGGGGAATTCTTCATGGAAGCCTGTATGTGATCACAAGAATGATTCTTGATAGGAAAAGGCCGGAAGGAAAGATAAAAGCTTATGAAATAAAGAAAAATTCTGTTGTTTCTAAATTAAAAATATGGGGAGGAAGAATTTTTACTTTTTCCTATGTTAGCTTTGCCTGGGTATATTTTCGTTCAGCTACGGTGCAACAGGGAAATGCTTTGCTGAAAAATTTAATAGCTAAGCCTTGGCAGCTGCCATCGGAAACGTTCTTAGACTTTTTTAATCTGGGAGAATTTTGGTATCCTATGAAGGTGATGGGGCTTGCTAGGCTGCCATTTGCAAGAGCCTATTTGATGGTTGGCTTTCTTCTTGTTTCATTGGGGATTGTATTCTTGGGAAAGAATATAGAGCAGATACGGGAAAAATTTACCCCCACAGCAATGAATGCCTGTATCAGTGCACTTTTGTTTGTATGGTGTGTGGTTTCTCTTTCGGGCATTAGTACCTTTTTATATTTTAATTTTTAAAAAAGGATAGCACAAATGATGAAATTAAAAAATTGTAAGATTGAGAAAGAAATAATATATAGTTTATTCTGTGCGGTGTTAATTATTACTCTTTGCTCCAGATCTTCCTTTTTGGCATCTTATAATAACTGGGATGATGCCAACAGTTATTTCTCTATGGGGAAGGGATTATTTAACGGAAAGGTAATCTATCGTGATATTTTTGATCAAAAGGGACCCTATTTATACCTAATCTATGGAATCGGCTATTTAATTTCCCATACCGGATTCTTTGGGGTTTATTTAATGGAAATTTTGGCATCATTTTTCTTTTTGTGGGGTAGTTATCGCATGCTAAGATGCTATATGAAGCAGATAACATCCTACATTCTTCTGCCGGTATTGGGAGCCGTAATTTATTCCTCTGTTGCCTTTTGGTGGGGAGGAAGTGCAGAGGAATTTTGTCTTCCGCTACTGGTTTGGCCATTATATTTTTGGAGCTCTTTTATGGAGAAAAAAGGACTGGAAAAAAAGGAGTATAAAAAAATTCTTTTTACCGGAATCTGTACAGGTCTGGTGGCGTTGATTAAATTTAATACACTGGGTTTTTTTGCTGCCTGGGGAATTACTTTATTTTTCAAACTTATATTGGAGAAGGAATATAAAAAAGTATTGCCTTTATGTATAAACTTTGGTGTAGGATTTCTGCTGCCCTTTCTTCCCTGGTTGTTATATTTTGGGCTTCATGGTGCCTTAGGAGATTGGTATAAGGCATATATATATTATAATGTTTTTGTGTATGCTGATTTTTCCAGGGAAAGCTACGGCATTGGGGATAAAATCTATCAGCTGGCTAAAATATTATATTGGCTGATAAGAGAGCATTTTCAGTTTTTTTCTTTTATTATTCTTGGAGTAATATGTTTTATTCTGGACCAAAAGAAAAAAATAGGGAATAAAATTTCTCTGATATTCTTATGTGGTTTTACCTTTCTTGGTATATATATAGGAGGAGTAGAATTAAAATACTATTCTTTACCCTTAAGTGTATTTACAGGACTTGGCTTTTGCTATCTGGGATTACTTATAGAGCGTTTTTGGAAGAAAGAAAAGAATTCTGTCATCGAAGCGGTACTCATCTGTTTTAGTCTCCTTATTTCAATTACTGTTATCCGGAACTGCTCACTAAACACGGAATATAGGGGATTAAAGAAGGAGGAGCATTACCTTTATCGACTAAATCAGGTGATGGAGGTAAAAGAGGATACTACACTTCTTAATATCAGCAGCTTTGACATCGGACTTTATACAGTAACAGGTATTGTTCCAAGCTGTTATTGGTTTCAAACACAGACTCTTCCTATAGAGGATGTACTGTTGGAGCAGCAGGAATATATCAGAAACGGAAAAACAGATTATATTGTAGCAAGGGATTACTATCCTGAGGTAATTTGGGAGCAGTATGAATTGATTGCAGAGGAAAAGGATAAATTCAGGGAATGTAGTTTTTTCCTGTTTAAAAAGAAATAATAGTCAATAATTTAGAGTAATAGACTTGAACGAAAGAAGTAGATGTATGTGGAATTGGTACCTTTTACGGAAAGGCAGATTATATAGATGAAGAAATGGTTAATTATTTTTGGAGGAATAGTCCTCACAGGTCTTGGCATGGTTGCCGCTCTTGTATATATAGTGGATCCTTTCTTTCAGTATCATAAGCCCTTAAACAATTTCCCCTATATAGTGGATCATCAGGTAAACATGAATCCGGGGCTGGCAAAAAACATGGATTACGATAGTATTCTTCTAGGCTCATCCATGACCGTCAGCTTTAATACAGACTGGTTTTATGATTATATGGGGTTGAAAACCCAAAAGTTAAGCTATAACGGAGCTTACCCTAAGGATCAGTCCAATATTATGGAGATTGTCTTTGGTGCAAAAAAGGATAGGATTAAGCAGGTATTTTTGGGAATTGATGAGTTAAATTATTCCTCTACGCCTGAGCAGACAAAATTTGAAATTCCAGAATATCTTTACGATAAAAATCCCTTTAACGATGTGAAATATTTATTGAATAAGGATGTGATTTTAGATTATATTCTTCGGGCGGCAGCAGATCCCAAGGACAAGTCGGAGTGGAATATGATCTATAAGCCCTGGTGGCAGGATGAGCATTATCAGAAGGCGCTTGTGTTAATGTATTATGAACCGGGGCCGATAAAGGAGCAGGAGCCGGAGATAATGCCGTATTTAGAGAGAATAGAAAAAAATCTGGAATTAAATATTCTCCCCTATATTGAAGCGCATCCGGAAACCACCTTCACCTGCTTTTATCCCCCCTACAGTATTCTCTACTGGAATAATGTAGTAAGAGCCAAGGAGCTTAAGCTGGTAATTGAAAAATATCGGACAATGACTGAACGGTTGTTGAAATATGATAATGTGGAAGTTTTCTTTTTCCAAAACCGGGAAGAAATAATTTGTGATTTAAATAATTATGCAGATTATACTCATTATCATGGACGGATTTGTGAATATATGGTTCAGTCCTTTTCCACCGGAAGGCACCGGATAACCAAGGATAATCTGGAACAGGAGCTGGAAATATTGTACAGACTTGCTTCAGAATACGATTACGAAGGAATTTTTGAGGATTGGTATAATTAGGGGATAACTATTCGGGATGCCTACTTTTAGCTATTTCCATTGGACTAATGTCCAATGCTCCAAAATACGTTGTATTTTGGAGCCCGTCCTGAATAGTTATCAAGTGTTTAATATGAAATAATAGAGGAAGGAATAGTTTAGGATAATGGTAATAAAAGGATTTGTTCTGCTTCTATTAATGGTAGTGGCACCTATTGGAACAGGTTTATTAATCAATAATGTGATGCCGGAAAAGCAAAGAGGGATAGGAAATACATATCTTTGTGGATTTTTGTGTCTTTTGGCGCTGTTTCAGGTGATTGCAGTACCCATAGTTTTTTTGGACGAATGGGGATTTTCCTTAATCGTAATGCTGTATACCTGCCTGCTTACCATTTTGTCCGGGGGAGGAATTATCGATGCTCTTCATTGCTTTCGTATGGAAAGAACCATTTGGAAGAAAAAAGGGTCATATAATTGGAACAAAACCTTAATTATCCAGTGGTCTATGGTAGGAATATTAATTCTTTTCCAATTGGTTATGGCAGTAGTTACGGCTTCCTTTGACGGGGATGATGCCTATTATGTGGTAAATTCTCTGATTACCCAGGAAACAGACACCTTGTATCGTATTCTTCCTTACACGGGGCTTAGTACCTCTCTTGATATGCGTCATGCTATGGCAGTATTTCCCATTTGGATTGCCTACATAGCAAAAATGACGGGAATTCATGCTACGATTCTTAGTCATACAGTATTACCCTTATTTTTAATGTCCATTACCTATGGAATTTATTACCAGATAGGAAAGAAGCTTTGTATGGAAAAAAAGGAGATGCTTCCGGTGTATATGATCTTGGTTTGCGGACTTCACCTTTTTGGAAATACCTCTATTTATACCAATGCAACCTTTTTAATGATGAGGAACTGGCAGGGTAAGTCCATGCTGGCAAATGTGGTGATTCCCGCAGTATTTCTTGTTTTGTTATGGATTTTTGAAGAAGAGGGAGAAAAAAAGAAGGGGAAAAAGATACTTTGGTTTCTCTTATTTATTTTAAATATTGTAGCGGCCATGATGAGTACTGCCAGTGTTTTCTTAAATTCTTTGCTTATTGGGGTGATGGCCCTGGTTCTTACCTTGCAAAAGAAGGAGATTAAGATATTAATAAAGCTGATTATGTGCTGCATCCCCTGTGTTATATATGCCGCACTTTATGTAGTAATGTAAGAGTTTTTTGGTAAGCAGAAATAGAAGAGGAGTGTGGGGACCTTAAATAGCTGCAGGCTTTTATTATTTGCAGTAATCCGGGACATTGAATAATTAATTATGGATGTACCGGTGACAGTAAAATAATCTCAAGAATATCAGAAAGATTATGAATAAAGAGGAAGAAACATGAAGGATATTTTAACCATTTACCAACAGTATACGGGAGCCGGATTTCTTACGATTCTATATTTGCTGGCCTTAATTTATTTATGGCTGTCAGAAAAGAATACAGTAACCAGAGCTATTTTTGTGTATGGAGCCAGTGTGATTCAGCTTTTGTTTTTCTGCCCCTTATTTTATTATGGCTATCAGCTATTGGATAAGGGAACTTATTATCGTATTTTATGGCTGCTGCCAATGACCATTACCATTGCTTATGTAGGCTGTATTATTTTGGCTAAATATCCTGCAGGAAGTGTAATTTTAGGTTTTTTATTAATAGCCCTGTGCGGAAAGTTTGTATACAGCAACCAATATATCTCCAAGGCGGAAAATCCTTACCATATCCCTCAGGAGGTGGTAGAGATTTGTGAAATGATCATGCCAAAGGAGAATGAGGAAAGAGTAACCGGTGTTTTCCCTGACGAGTTGATTCACTTTGTAAGACAATACAGTTCAAAAATTCAAATGGTATACGGAAGAGACTACCTTGCTCCTGATTGGATTTATGGTGATCATCCCATGCGAGAGGCCATGAATAAGGAAAAAATTCAGGTATTTCGCCTGGTAAAGCTTGCAAATAGTGCCAAATGCCAGTATATTATACTAAAGGGGGAGAAACAAATCATAGGAGATTTTAATAATTTTAATGTAGAATTTATAGGGGGTACAAAACACTACAAAGTTTATAGGAATAAAAATGTGGAAATCTTTGAAAAATGAATTTCACTTTACAGCGAAGGAGTAGACAGTATGACAAAAGCAGAAATATTAAAGAAAGAGATTTTGACACAGTTTAGAAGTTTGAGACAATTTGCCATTGAAATGGAGATTCCATACAGTACCTTGGTAACCGCATTGGAACGTGGTATTGAGGGGATGGCTTACGGAACCGTAATCCGTATGTGCAACAGACTTCGATTGAATCCCATTGACTTTACTTCTCTGGAAAGAGACACTTCCGTTAGTGAACAGCTATTAGAGAATAGTGTAATGCAGTACTATCTGAAATTAAATCCCGAAGGGCGGCAAAAGGTAATGGGGATTATGGAAGACTATTCAGAGATGGAAAAATATCAGAGGGTATGGTAAACAGAAGGTAAAAGAAAAGGTGCAGGCCGGTGATAAACTTGGTGCTGCACCTTTTTAATATTTGGAAGAGTAGTAAGCTGATATTCCTATACGTTAATGTCCGTAAATCTTGACGGCAAAGCATGATGCCAATTAGTTATGTTAATGGTTGCCTTAAATATGACACATGGCAATAGCATCATAGAAAAAGTGTCTATTAGCAGTAATAGTTAAATAACAGTCCGCTATAAGGACTGGTAAGGTAAGGAGTGTTGAAATTCTTTCCGGGATTCTTATAGGCTACAATTTTTTTATAGGCATAATTAAGAGGATCCCTGGAAATCTGTTCACCCTTATCATAAAGGGAGGTAGAAAAATCCTTCAGTGGAGAAAGACGATGAGAGGCATCCTCAGATTCCACTGACTGATTAAGCAAAGTCTCATCGATGGAAAGGCTTCCGGTTTCTGTAGTATTAATACCGATAGCATCCAGCTCATTATGATATAAACGTACTACACCCATCAGTTCATGGGAAAGCTTTCCTCTGTTAGCCTTTAGACCTTGATATTGATCCACTGCCTGAAGGAAGGAATTATAACCACCGATTAAATTACGGATATTATCCTTTAGGGCATCGGTGTTGGCCTTTACTCCTATTTCTATAGGCGGCTGATCCTCACCGGTAACACCCTTAAGCTCCAGTTCATAAAGATCATCTAAATAATACGATTGGTATCTGCCTGCTGCTCCTTGCCGTCAATAGTAAGCTTGGCATTACAGGCTTCACTTGTTACATAATTAAGACCAAGATAATTAACACATTTTTGAGGATTTGTTCTGTTTTTTTCCTCAATAGTAAAAATATTTTTACCCTCCAAACCCGGTTGCCCTGTTCGGGAAGAAACTAAGCGAAGAGCCGCAGTATCATTGATACCGTCAATAATGGTGGCGTTTAGCCCGATATTACTATGATTAAAAAGTCTGGCCAGTTTTGTCTGAATATCAATGTTGGTGTCATCCTCATTGACCGTGAAATGAAATTCATATCCGATATCATTGGCGGTAACATCAAAGGAATAATTACCGGCAGTTAATCCCTGCTCTCCACAGGGAAGGAAATTACTGATATTAACCTGAGGAGAAGCCAGATTTAGTACTTGAACTTCATAAGTGGGAATATCTTCATTACTTACAGTATTATTTCCAATATACTTAGCCTGGAGAATGTCCTCATTGCCAGAATAGGCCACCTTGCTATGAAACAGCTCCTTTTGTGATTTGCCCGCAGAGTTTAAAATCGTATGCTGAAGTTGTCGGGCATCTTCCTTTAACGCCACGGCAAAATTCTTGGTAGCTTCACTTTTATCATAAAGGTAAAGAGGAGCTTCTTTATTTATTTCGATAATATTGTTATAAATATTTTTCAGTTCACTCTTTTTGTGACTATCCAGTCTGGCATCACTTTTCCTAGGTGAATAGGTAGTCATATAATGATTATAAATGGAAGTCATAATGGTATTGGCCATAGTCTCCTCCTTTCTGTGATAGTTCGATTAAAAAATAATCAATATAGAAATAATAATAAAATTAAGATAAATGACATAATTACCTATATATTTTAATTATAGTACTACTTTTTTCATTCTTCAAGCAAAAGGTGTACTATAGATATAATATCGGCTCTTCATTGACATTTGTTTATGGAAAAGATAAACTAGGGTAAGCAAAGAGTAAGGAAAAGATAAGGTTAATAGGATGTTAATGATGGATGATAGAAGCTTAAGAAGACAACGATGGATGTTTTATCTATTGCTTGTAGCAGGATTTATTGCAATTTTAACATATAATATACTGACTCCTCTTATGTCGGATGATTTAATGTTTGATAAGAGCTTATATACCTCTGTAGGAGATATTTTTATCCAGGAATATAAGCAATATATGACATGGAACGGAAGAAGTATTCTGCAAATAATTTTAAAGATATTCAGCTTACTGCCTTTGGAAGTATTTTGGATCTGTAACAGTTTGTGTTTTATATCATTAAATTTATTTATTTATTTTTTTGTCAAAGGCAATAAAAAATATGATTGTTTTCTTCTGATACTAATTCAATTATGTTTATGGAACTTTAGTGTTGATTTTTCACAAACAGTATTATGGCTTAGCGGAGCCTGTAATTATTTGTGGGGAATGGTTATTATTTTGTCTTTCCTGTCTCTATATTCCTTCTTTATCAAAAGAGAAGAACTGGGGGAGAAAAAGACGGCTGCAGTATTAATTATCTTGCCTGCTTTTCTTGCAGGCTGGGGAAATGAAAACAGTTCCGGCGGAGCAATCCTTATTGTATTGGGAATGACTTTATGGTATTACCTGGAAAAAAAGAAAATAGAACCATTTATGATTTCGGGGATTATTAGTACAGGAGTAGGTTTTTTATTTTTACTTATGGCACCGGGAAATAAAGTCAGAGGAGCTATGGTAAAGGCAGAAGAAACGTATACAGGAATTGAAGCTTATATTAGCCGTGGGCTAAAAGTATTAAAAGCAATGGATGAGTATCTTCTTTTATATCTAATTATAATTTGCTTTTTAGGTACTTATTTTTACTATAAAAAGTATTCATGGAAACTATTTGTGGAGGTATTTATTTTTGTCTTGGCAGGATTAGCTACGGCAGCTGTTTTGATTTTCACACCTGAACCTATGCCGAGAGCCTATTATGGAGCAAATATTTATCTACTAATTGCAGTGTTAAAAATGGTGCAGATGATACTTAAAGAAGATTTATTGCTCAATACAGTAAGAGTAGGGGGGATTTTGGCAGGTAGCTTGATTTTCTTTTTTATTTATATTGAAGAGGGAGCAAATCTTGTTCGAATTCGAAGAGAAGTAATAATCAGGGAAAACTATATAATACAAGAAGTAGAAAAGGGAAATCATGATTTAGTTCTTCCTAAGCTAAGGGAGCAATTTGAATCAAAATATAGCATGGCTCATTTAAATGATATTTCTGAAGAAGACGACAATTGGAATAATGAATTATTTAAAAATGTCTATAGATTTAATAATCTGGAGGTTCTGCCCTGGGATGAGTGGGAGGAAAGGATGCAGTGAGTAAAAGACAAAAGTCTGTGATACAGTATATTCTTCTTGTGATTTCAGTTCTATCTCTTTTTGTAGGGATGAAAAATTCAATTTTGTCAATTAATCATGAGCAAAAATCAATTAGCAAATTGAAGTTTTCAGAAAAATCAATGGAAAGAGAACTGATATATACTCCTTTTTATGTAGTCGGAGAGGGAAGCTATTATTTGGTATTGCCTTCATCCTATAAGAAAAAAGTGTTTAATGCAGAAATTGTCTGGGATTCTGATTATTATTCTCTTTATATTGATGAAAAAAACTACCGAAACGGGGATGTTTGGAGTGATAATTTGAATGAGGAGATACATCGCCTTAAGATAGTGGATCTTTTTGGGAAAATTAGGGTGGAAAAAGATTTTCAAGTTCTTGTTTCTGCCAATATACCCTCTATCATGGTAACTGTAGAAGCAAAAAAAGAACTTTTTTCTTCCTTGGAATTTGCAAACAAACAATATATAGAAAAAGGAGAAATTATTGTACTGGATGAAAACGGTACTGTAGTATTGCAAGATACTATGGAACGATTTAAAGTAAGAGGAAATTTGACTGCTGATTTATCAAAAAAACCTTTTACATTTACGTTGTCCCAGCCTAAAGCTATTTGTGATATGCCTGCCTCGGTGAACTGGCATTTAATTGCAAATGCTACAGATAGCTCTCATATTAGAAATAAGATAATGCTGGATTGGGCGCAGGAACTTTCGGAAAGATATACTCCTACAGGAGAATATGTGGATTTGTATGTAAATGGTGAATACCAGGGATTATACTTGTTAACGGAAACAATGGAAACAAGTACTATAAGGATTAATCGAGATCCTTTAAATAGTATATTGTTAGAGATGGAATTAGACTATAGAGCGATAAAAGAAGATAATTATCTCTCTACAGAAAGGGAGCATTATTGGGTAATTCATGAAGCTTCCGCTATATCTGATGATAAGAAAGAAGAAGTTACAGCTTACTTAAATAATATTGAAAGTGCATTGTATTCAGAAAGGGGAGTTGGAGCAGAAAGTGGAAAAAAACTGGAGGAATTATTGGATTTTGATTCTTGGACAGATACATGGCTGTTAAAGGAGGTTTCTTCCGATCATGATTTGGGTACAACAAGTCAGTTTGCAATTATTGAAGACTGGAATGAAAGAAGTATTTTAAAAGCAGGTCCTGAATGGGATTTTGATGCTACCTTTGGGAATGGAATGGTACCATGGTCTGTAAATCCGAGAAATCTTGTGACAGCAATTTGGAATACTAAAGGAATAAAGTCTACAAATCAAAATAAGTGGTTGGCACAAATGTATAAAAATACTGACTTTCGTACGCAGTTAATAGAAAAATATGTAAAAGAATTCCAGCCCAAAATAAAACGATTACTGGAAAATGAAATTGACGCATATGCACAGAAAATAAGAAGACCTGCCATACTAAATGCTCTAAGATGGGTAGGGAACGGAGTATACGATGACTTCAATAAACCGGAATCCTTTCAAGTAGGAACGGAAAAAGATTATAGAGTGAAATATGATATTTTGAATCCACATATTGATATGATAAAGGAGTTTTTGGAAGAAAAAGACAATTTCTTGACCCAACTTTGGATTGAAGGTATAGAATTTGAAGTGTACATAGAAGAACATAATGAAGAGGGAATGAATCTTGAATTGAATAATGATATTTATACATGGATTCCAAAGGTAGGACAATAGCAACAGGAGAAAAACATTGAAAGAAAGATACAGACACGAATATAAATATCCTATTAGTAAATCACAAATGATTCTGGAAGAAGGTAAATTGTCTGTTATGGCAATGAAGGATAGGAATGTAGGGGAAAAAGGATATTATAGTATTCAGAGCCTATATTTTGATGATTATTATAGTAGCTGCTATATGGATAATGAAAGTGGGACTGATCAAAGAGAAAAATATAGAATAAGAATCTATAATCATAGTCATGAAGTTATTAAATTGGAACTAAAAAAGAAAATTAGAGGAAAAACCAGAAAGCTATCCTGTAGAATTACAGAAAAGCAGTGTCGTTTATTAATGGAAGGAGTTATACCGGACGATATTAAGCCGCAGCAGCAAGTACTTCATAAATTAGCATATCTTATGGCATCCAAATTAATGAAGCCTGTTATTATTGTAGATTATGACAGAGTGCCTTATGTTTACCGCTTGGATGATGCAAACGTAAGAGTTACATTTGATATGAATTTAACAGCCAGTAACAATATAGAAGAGTTTTTGGAAGAACGGTATGATGGAAGAGGAATTTTTGGAATAAATCAATTGTTGATGGAAGTAAAATATGACGATTTTCTTCCTGATGAAATTAATAATCTTTTGCAATTGGAAGGATTGCATGCAAGTACTTTTTCCAAATATTATTTATGCAGAAAATTTAAGGGCTAAGGGATGAATTATTTGAGTATATTAGTAGGGTGGTTTTTAGAATATTTTACCAGTGAAGAGATAAACATGCTGCATTTGCTGCAGACTTTGGCATTAGCAATGCTCAACGGAGGATATTTATTTTTTGTATATCGTTCTTTAACAAGAAAAACATTTTATACGAAAAGATATAATGTTACCATATCCGGAGTATGTGTAATCACTGCAGCAATTATTTATGCAGTACAATTCAGTATTGTACTTTCTTTGGGGGTAGTAGGGGCGCTGGCAGTGGTACGTTTTCGGACAGCACTAAAAGATCCCATGGATATCATGTTTTTATTTTGGGCGGTAGTGACAGGTGTTTGCTATGGAGGCCAAATGGCAGAAATTGCAATTATTTTGTCCTCTATTTTAACGTTATTAATACTATACTTGGAAGAAAAAAGTGTAAGAACGAGATATAGCTTATTGATTCTGGAGTGTAATGAAAATAGCTGTAATAAGAAAATACGAAGCAGAGTATACGAGGAATGTAAAAAAATTAAATTAAGACAGGGGAATTGGGATAATGTCAATGAGAAATTAGTAATAGAAGCATTGGTAAAAAATGAATTACATTTATTACTAAAATTAAAAGAGATTCCGGGGATAGAATCTGTTTCGCTTATAGCACATTGCGGGGAACATAATTATTAAAAGGAGTACAAAATAATGGGCTTTCAGGATATTTTTAAGAAAAATTTTATTGAAAAATTTACAACTGAGGATATTACTGTATTACAGATTTTAGGAGTTTTATGTCTTGTGGCTGTTATTTCAGTATATATTTTTGGAATTTATCGTTTAGTAACCAGAAAAACTTTTTATTCAAAGAATTTTAATATTTCTATTGCAGCCTTGTCTTTAATTACTGCAGCAATAATTTTAGCAGTACAGTCCAATATTGTAATATCACTTGGTATGGTTGGTGCTTTATCAATTGTACGATTCCGTACAGCAATAAAAGATCCTATGGATTTATGTTTTTTATTTTGGGCTATTGCGGTTGGAATATGTTGTGGAGCCCATATGGCGGAGATAGCCATTATACTATCTCTATTTATGACTATCCTTGTTTTTGTACTGGAAAAGATTCCTGTGGGAAAAGCACCTATGATTCTTGTTGTAAACATGAATAAAATGGAAACAGAATTGGCTTTGATACAGATAATAAAACAATATTGTAAATATTTTAAGATAAAGTCCAGAAGTGTACGAGAGAATAACTGTAATCTAGTAATTGAGGTGAGAACAAAAGAAGAATATGAAATAGTACAGTCCCTAGAGAAAATTGAAGGGGTGAAAAATGTATCTCTTGTATCCCATGACGGTGAAGCTGTATTTTAAAAAATGATACGAAAAAGGCCCTCTTTTCCAACAAAATCGTTGACAATTACCATGGTCTGTGATACAGTTAATCAGCGAGATTGGAAAAGAAGGTCTTTTTTTTGTGCTTAAAATTTAGTTTAAGCCCTCGTAATAATAAAGGAGGTGGCAAAATGCGTACAAGAATTACTTTGGCATGTACAGAGTGCAAACAGCGTAACTACAACACAACAAAAGACAAAAAAGCGCATCCGGACAGAATGGAAACAAAGAAATATTGTAGATTCTGTAAAACTCACACATTACACAAAGAAACTAAATAATTGTCTTGATTGGCAGATAGGAGCCAATGAAAGGAGTTCGCAAATGGAAAATTCCGTTAACAAGGAAAAAGCCCCTAAGAAAAGCTTTTTTAAGGGAGTGAAAGCTGAATTCAAGAAAATTTCATGGCCGGCTAAAGAACAGATGCTGAAACAGTCTGTTGCAGTTATTTGTATTTCCCTTGTGTTAGGTATGATTATTACATTGCTGGATAAGGTACTGCAGATTGCAGTAAGTTTCTTAACAATGTAATGTGAGGTGATTGTATGGCAGAAGCAAACTGGTATGTAGTGCATACCTATTCCGGGTATGAAAACAAGGTCAAAGCCAATATTGAGAAAACCATTGAAAACAGAGGTCTTCATGAAGAAATTCTTGAGGTACGAGTACCTATGGAGGAAGTGGTTGAGGTGAAGAACGGTGTGAAGAAAACTTCCCTTAAGAAAATGTTTCCCGGGTACGTAATGATCAATATGGTTATGAACGACGATACATGGTATGTTGTTCGCAATACAAGAGGAGTTACCGGATTTGTTGGACCAGGAAGTAAACCGGTGCCCCTGACAGAGGCTGAAATGAAGCCCCTTGGAATTCAAAAAGATGTGGTATCTGCAGACTTTAAAGAAGGTGATATGATCATGATCACTAAGGGTGCATGGAAGGATACCGTTGGAGCTGTTCAGAAGATGGATTATACCAAAGGAACAGCCACCATTAATGTGGAACTGTTCGGAAGGGAAACTCCTGTGGAGATCAGTTTCGAAGAAGTACGTAGAGTAGATTAATAGATACTCAAAATCTAGGTAAAGACAATGGTCTTTTTATAACATCGATATCGTTCGGCGAATAGTCGTTAAACGGTGGAAGGGTTACCTAGCCCATAGACCACAATATATAATAATAGGAGGTGCCATCATGGCAAAAAAAGTAGTAGGATACATTAAATTACAGATTCCTGCTGGTAAAGCGACACCAGCACCACCAGTTGGACCGGCTCTTGGTCAGCATGGTGTAAATATCGTTGAATTTACAAAGCAGTTCAACGCAAGAACAGCAGATAAGGGTGACGTAATCATCCCTGTTGTAATTACCGTTTACGCAGACAGAAGTTTCAGTTTTATCACAAAAACTCCCCCTGCAGCAGTATTACTGAAAAAAGCTTGTAACATTAAATCCGGATCCGGAGTACCTAACAAACAGAAGGTTGCTACAATTTCCAAGGCTAAAGTTCAGGAAATTGCAGAAATGAAGATGCCTGATTTAAATGCAGCCAGCTTAGATGCAGCTATTAGTATGATTGCCGGTACTGCAAGAAGTATGGGTATTGTTGTAGAAGATTAATTTAGGAGGAGTAAGCGAAAATGAAACATGGAAAAAAATACAGCGAAACTGCTAAATTAGTAGATCGCATGACCCAGTATGAAACTGCTGAGGCTATTGCATTAGTTAAGAAAACAGCAGTTGCTAAATTTGATGAGACTATTGAAGTTCATATCAGAACAGGATGTGACGGACGTCACGCAGAACAGCAGATCCGTGGAGCTGTTGTATTACCTAACGGTACAGGTAAAACTGTAAAGGTTTTAGTATTTGCTAAAGGTGATAAATTAAACGAAGCAGAAGCAGCAGGAGCAGATCATGTAGGTGGCGAAGAGCTGATTCCTAAGATTCAGAATGACGGTTGGTTAGATTTTGACGTAGTAGTTGCTACTCCTGATATGATGGGTGTAGTTGGTCGTCTTGGTAAAGTATTAGGACCTAAAGGTTTAATGCCTAACCCTAAGGCCGGAACAGTTACTATGGACGTAACAAAGGCTATCAACGATATTAAAGCAGGTAAGATTGAATACAGATTAGACAAGAGTAACATCATTCACTGTCCAATCGGTAAAGCATCTTTCTCTGAAGAAAAATTACAGGAAAACTTTACTGCATTAATGGAAGCTATCGTAAAGGCTAAACCAAGTGCATTAAAGGGACAGTATTTAAGAAGCATTACATTAGCTTCCACAATGGGACCTGGTGTAAAAGTTTCTACAGCAAAATTCTAAGAATTAAATTAAGAGGGCGTTGCGAAAGCAACGCCTTTTGTTATTGGCTTTAGCCAGTTGAGTTCGTCGGAGTTTCTCACCAGAGAAATGGAGACGTGCGAAACAGAGAACCACCTGCTATGCGGGCAATGTCG
>JAFXGR010000120.1 GCA_017520155.1 Lachnospiraceae bacterium | reverse complement strand
TACCTTTCGGGGAAAGTATCAGAACTTTTCCGAATCATATATAACATATTTAAACACATTTTTAGCATGTTACTTAGGTGACATATTATCAAATTTATTCCAAAAAAGAAAAACGAAATTTAGTGCAAAGTACCTTGATAATTTAACAAAAGACTTTACAGCATTATGGAACCCACCTATAATATTTATATAAGTATGGGTATTCGAAAGGTGGTGAAAGGATGTTAGAGATGCCAACAGATGTACAGTTTAAACATGAATTAAGAAAACAATTGACAGAGATTAAGCGTAAATTGGAAATGTTAAGAAACAAAGAATATGATAAGTTGGAAAAAGAATATTTAGATGAAATAGAAAATATTGAAAAAAGCTTACAAGATTAATTAAATAAGTAACTATAAATCAAGGTGTAAAGTCTTTTGATTACATTATCAAGACTTTACACTTTTTTTGTACAAAAATTTGGCTTATGTGTTGAAAAAGAAGAGAAATAAAAAAGGAGGAAAACAATGTTTTGCAAAGTTATGGCAGGAGGAATCCATGGAATTATCAGTTTCCTTGCTCAGGTGGAGGTGGATTCCACGCAGGCAATGCCCGGGTTTGATATGGTAGGAATGCTTGGAAGTGAAGTCAGGGAGGCGAAAGAGAGGGTGCGCGTAGCCTTGAAGAATTCCGGATTCCAGCTGCCACCCAGAAGAATAACGGTGAATATCTCCCCGGCAGATATTCGTAAGGAAGGTTCTGCTTATGATTTACCTATTGCCATCGGAATATTGGTGTCTATGGAAAAATTGGAAGAGAAAGTTTTGGAAGATACTTTATTTATTGGAGAGTTAGGATTAGATGGAGAAATTAAACCGGTGAAGGGGATTTTGCCAATTATGCTTATGGCGAAGGAACAGGGAATTAAAAGGTGTATTTTGCCAAAAGAAAATGCCTTAGAAGGGGCAGTTATTTCCGGAATTAAGATTATAGGAGTTTCTTCATTTTTAGAAACTTTAGGTTATTTGATGGAACCTTGGGAGCGGGCAGATGAAATGATTCCGCCTACCATACTTGATATAACAGCACTTTTTGAAGAAAAGGAAGGAAAGAACGTACCGGATTTTGCAGATATCCGGGGACAGGAGATGGTAAAGCGGGCAGCGGTGATTGCGGCTGCAGGTTTTCACCATTTGCTGATTACCGGAACTCCGGGAGCTGGTAAGACCATGATTGCCAAGAGAATTCCATCCATATTACCACCGCTTTCTATAGAAGAAAGTCTGGAAGTTTCCAAAATATATAGTGTATCCGGTCTTTTAAAAGAAGGCAGACCTTTGATTACAAGAAGACCATTTCTACATCCACATCATACCATTTCCCGCCAGGCTCTTGCCGGTGGTGGTCGAATTCCCAGACCGGGAATCTTAAGCCTCAGTCACAGAGGCATCCTGTTTTTAGATGAATTACCCGAATTTGGAAGAGAGAATATTGAAGTGCTGCGTCAGCCCCTAGAAGATAAGGAAGTGCAGATTGCAAGGAATTATGGAAGTGTTACTTATCCTGCAGACATTATGTTAGTGGCGGCCATGAATCCTTGTCCATGTGGTTTTTATCCTAATAGAGACAGGTGTAAGTGTACAGAACCGGAGATTCGCAGGTATCGCAGTCGTATTTCCGGCCCTATTTATGATCGTATTGATATTTGTGTAGAAGCAAAGGCTGTGGAGTTAAATCAGTTGCAGGAAGAAAAGAGCGGGCAGGGCAGCAGAGAGTTGAAAGAGCAGGTTATGCGGGCAAGGGCGATTCAGGAGAAGAGATATCGAAGCAGCCCTTATTTTTTTAATGCAGATCTGGAAACTAAGGATATCGGAAAATATTGTCCTTTAGGTGAAGAAGAAAAGAAGTTTATGGAGCAAGTATTTCATTCTCTTAACCTAAGTGCCAGAGCTTATCACAAAACTCTGAAAGTGGCAAGAACCATTGCAGATCTGGCAGACAGTGAAGAGATTAAAAGGGAACACCTGACAGAAGCTGTATGTTATCGGGGATTTGAGATGTAAGGAGGAGAATTTATGGATGAAATGTATTATTACTGGTTACACAATGTTCCGGGAATAGGACGATTGACAGTTCAGAAAATATTGAAATATATAACTCCAAAGGAACTATATGAAAGTAAAGAGATGAAACAGCTTGATTTTTTAACAGAGAAACAAAGAGAAAATATTGAAATTAGTAAAAAGAGATGGGAGATTTGTAAAGAGTGGGAGAAGCTGCAAAGCAGAGGAATAGGAGTGTTGGGATTGAGAAAAAGTAACTATCCTGTGAAATTATCTACAATCCCTGACCCGTCGCCAATTATATATTATAAAGGTAACTGTGGTATTCTGGACAAGCCCTCCGTGGCGGTCATAGGAGCCAGAGCCTGCTCTAATTATGGAAGTCTT
>JAFXGR010000119.1 GCA_017520155.1 Lachnospiraceae bacterium | reverse complement strand
GATAAAGAAAATCCGGAAAACACCTCTCAGGGGAATAATCAAAATAATTTCTCAAACAGCACAGAAGGAAGCACAAACCAGAGCAGTGGTAATGAGGGAAGCAGTACAGAAGGAGACGGAAATCAGAATAGCGGCAATGAGGGAAGCAGTACAGAAGGTAGCGGAGATCAAAGTAGTAATACCGGTGGAAATGGAACACAAGATAATACGCAGCAAGAACCCACAGAAACAACGATAGAGGTAGTAGTGGAATTCTATGCAGATGGAAAATTGTTTGCAAAAAAGACATTGCAAAACAGTGTTGAGAGTGAAGTTTTGGCCCTTGGTCAGCTGCCGATCTTAAAGCCTTCTGCAGATGGAGTATGGATGTATAATCAAACTGAGGTAGTAGACAATAATATCTTAACGGTAACAAAAGGGACGAAAGCAGTAAGAATTGAGTGGAAGTAGGACTGAGAAAGGAGTGGTTTGTCCAGGATGAAAGGAATAGGAAAAGCAGTTACTATTTTAGGGTTAAGTCTTGTTCTGTTTCTGTCCATAGGTTGTGGAAAAAAAGCAGACCCTCCCAAAGGAGAAGCGTCAGAAGTGGTAGAAGAGGTTGAACATACAAGGAAGAAGTCAGTACCCTTTTATCATAACAGAATAATGCCGGATTATTTGGAAAGGATTAAAGGAAGTGAAAAATTCCAAAATATAACGGATTATTCCAAGGAGGAACATTGGATGCTTTTACCAAAAAATCCAAGCAAGGAAGTAGACACTATTTATCTTTATCCTACTGTATATGGGACAATTTCGCCTACTCAGGATCAGATTGCAGAAATTGACGATGTTTCCATGCATATAATGGCACTGTATTCCGCAGCGAACCAGGCCAGTGTTTTTGAGGAAAGCAGTAATGTATATGCACCTTATTATCGTCAGTTTACCGTAGAGGCCTTATTAGATTTAATAGAAAATTGCCCTGAGGCTCTTTCCTATGTTGCCTCCAGAGAGTTTTACCCTATGTTGGATTATTATTTTGAGCATCTTAATGAGGGAAGGCCCTTTATTCTTGCGGGGCATTCTCAAGGCTCTGTATGGCTGACCATTATTTTGCAAGAGTATATGAAGGAGCATCCGGAATATCTGGAAAATATGGTAGCAGCTTATGTTATAGGGTATTCCGTAACAAAAGATTATCTTGAAAAAAATCCCCATTTATCATTTGCATCGGGGGAGGAAGATACGGGAGTCATTATTTCTTATAACACAGAAGGAAGAGGAAATAAGGATCAGTATAATTGTGTGGTAAAAGAAGGGGCAATTTCCATTAACCCTATTAACTGGAGGCTGGATGAAACCTATGCCTCCAGGGAGGAAAATTTAGGATATTTAAATACAAAGGGAGAGTTAATTCCGCAGTATGCGGATGCAAAAGTGGATACAAAAAGAGGAGTTGTGATCTGTGAAAGGGTAGAGATCTTCTCAGAACCTTATATGATCATGGAAGAATATTTTGGACCGGAGAGCTTTCATTTACAAGATTACAGTCTCTATTATGGAGATTTACAAAAAAATGTGAAAAAAAGAATTGAAGCCTTCAAATAAAAGTACATCTATCATCTACTGAAGACATTAAAATATAGGTTAAAACAGTAGAATACGATAGGAAAGATAAGTGAAAAATTAAAGAGGTAAAGATGAAAAAAGACAGAGTTGAATTATTACTGGAAAGATCATTTTTATATGATCCCAATATTTATATGACAGTGGTGGTTACCATAGAAGGAGAGGTGGAGGAAGAAAGAATCTGTGAAGCCGTAAAAAAAGCCTATACGCAATGTCAGACTACTATGTCAAGGGTAGTTTTAGACGACTGGGGAAGGGTCTATTTTGAAAAAATGCAAGAAACGGGATGTAAGGTACTTGTAGAAAAAAGAGACTGGCTGGAGATTTTACGGGAAAACGAAAGAATTCCTTTTCGAATTAATGAAGGTGAGTTAATCAGAACCTTTATCATTCCAAGAGGAAGAGAAACTGATATTTATATTATGTGTCATCATATAGCTGGAGATGGAAATGCTCTTTTGATTTTGGCAGAAGATATTTTTAACAATCTGGAAGGAAGAGAAGTAGAATATAAGACAACCAAAGTTATTACAGAAGACGTATCGTTGAAAAATGGAAATCTTAAGTTTATCGAAAAGCTGGGATTGAAAAAGCTTAGCCAAAAATGGGAAGAGGAAAGGAAGGTTTTTGGATGGGAGGATTATTACAAAGCCCATGAAACCTATTGGAAGAATTGGCGTACAGATGTTAATTTCCAGGAAATTAAAGGCAAGGATCTGGAAGACTTAAAGGCAGAGTGTAAGAAGTTGGGAGTTACAGTAAATACCTATCTTGTCACAAAGCTGATGAGAGATTATTATCCGGAAAGTAAAAAATTGGGAATACCAATGAGTATTCGAGGAAAGGAGCGCAGTATTTCCTGTCTTGTAAGCAGTGCTACTCCCCGTGTAAAATATGATAAGAATAAAGAGTTTGTGGAAAATATGGTAATCGTAGAAAAGGCGATTAAAAAGGACCTTAAGGATGAGGGAGAAGTATATCGTATTCCTCAGTTTATTGCAATATCAGATCCAACCCTTGTATATGCTGCTTACTTACATAATGTATATAAAGACAGCGAAAGTCCAAGGGTTGATCGTATGGCAAATATACTTGGGCTTTACGGAAATGACAGATGTAATTTGGGGATTACCAACCTGAAGGAAATTGTTTTTCCCAAGTATAATGGCTTTAGGATTACAAGAGTCATTCCGGTAGCACCCCTGATTGCTACCACAGAAAATCTCTTCACCATCAGTACATTTGAGGGAAGAATGTTGATTGCAGAAACAAAGGTCAGAACAAGGTAAGAAGCTTTTGGGAGCAAAAAGATAGAGGTGATACAGTGAATCATAGAGTCAGTTACACCCAGGTGGTTTGGGAGATTACAAAGTTATTACAGGAATCAGATTCTTTGGAAGAGGCTTTAAGGGTAAGTCTAAGTATGGTGGTAAAGGCAGCAGATGCAGAAGCCGGAACCATATGGTTTTATAATAAAAGGGGGGATGGAAGAATCTACCCCTCCTTTTGGATTGGTGGAAGTGATTTAACCGGTTTAAGTTTGGCTGCAGGAGAGGGAATTGCAGGAGCAGTGGTGGAACAGGGGACTGTCACGGTGGTAAAAGATTGTCAAAAGGATAAGCGATGGGCAGGACGTTTTGATAAAACAACCGGCTTTGTAACAAAGAGTATGATCTGTGTGCCATTGATAAATAAGTATGAGGTTATTGGCTGTATACAGATTATCAATAAAAGGGATGGTTCTCTTTATCGTGATGAGGATGTGAGTCTGACAGAAAATCTAGCCATGCTGACAGCCATTGCGATAGATGAAAAGGGACTGAATCTGGGATTTGTAAAAGAAAAGCCGATTTTACTTTCTTTGAAAAATGTTACCAAGACCTTTGGAAATGAAGAATGTAAGGTTCAGGTTCTTAAAGGGATAGATCTTGATATCAGGGTGGGGGAATTTCTTGTTATTTTAGGAGAATCCGGTTGTGGAAAATCCACCTTGTTAAACATCATTGGAGGAATGGATAAACCCACTACCGGTTCAGTTTTCTTTGAGCACAAGGATTATGCCAATGCTGGTGAGGAAGAATTGACGTGGTATCGCAGAAATTCTGTAGGGTTTATTTTTCAAGCCTATAATTTGATGCCGACCTTAACTGCAGAAGAAAATCTGGAGTTTATCGGGGAACTAAGTGAAAGTTCTATGACAGCTATGGAAGCATTAAAGAGTGTAGGACTTTATGAAAAGAGAAGAAATTATCCTGCACAGCTATCCGGGGGACAGCAGCAGAGGGTTTCTATTGCAAGAGCATTAATTAAACGGCCAAGACTAATTTTGGCAGATGAGCCTACGGCAGCCTTGGATTATGAAACCAGTATCGAAGTACTAACGGTATTGGAGGAAGTAATTAAAAAAGGAGCTACCCTTTTAATGGTAACGCATAATGAAGAAATTGCGAAAATGGCGGATAGAATCATAAGAATGAAAAATGGCATGGTGGCAGAGGTTACAATCAATAACCGTCCTGCCAAAGCTTCAGACTTGGTATGGTAAGGAGTTCATATTGTAATGAAAGGAACCCGGAAGTTATATTTGCTAAGAACAATTAAGAAAAATATTGTTTCTTTTTTGGCGGTAGCCATGATGGTGGCAACCGGAATCTCCATTTATCTGGGAGATCATTCTGCGGCAAAGGCGATTTTAGAAAAAGCAAATACTTATTTTATTGAAAATAAATTACAATCCCTGGAGATCAGTAGTTCTTACGGGATTACCATAGAGGATATGAAGGCTATGGAGAAGCAAAAGGGTGTAGACGTTGTAGAAGGGGGCTACTCCTCAGTAGTATTTTTTGAGCATGAGGATGATAGTGGGAAAATCCCGGTTCATGCCTATTCTTTACTGGATTCCATGAATCTTCCTGTGGTTTGTGAGGGAAGTCTTCCTTTGGCAGAGAATGAACTGGCAGTGGAAGAAAAAATGGCAAAGCAGAGAGAAATCAGGGTTGGAGATAAGATTACCATAGAACATGAAGGACAATTAAAAGCAGATGAATTTGTTGTAACAGCCATTATTAATCAGCCATCATATTCCTGTCAAAAAGCCATGGATAGTCGGGGCATAAATGAGGTTGGACTGGGGACGGTGCAGTATTATATCAGTCTCAATGAAGTTGCCTTTGAACCGGCTTTTTTTAATGAAACTTATACTACTGCCTATGTAAAAAGTAATAGTCTGGATCAATATTTTTATTTCTCCAAAGAGTATCAGGAAAGGGAACAGGAATTAAAGGAACGGCTTGTTGTTTTGGGAAAAGAAAGACAGGAAGGCCGTCTGGAAGAGGTACAAGAGGAGGGCAGCAGGCAATTTCAAAGAGCAGAAGAAGCCTTAGAGGAATATGAAGCTCTTTTGACGGTTGCCAAAGAACTACTGCCAAATCTATTGAATATGGAAGCAGAGATTACCAATTGGAAGCAGGCCAAGGAATACCTGGATACCAATCACCGATTTTATTCTTATTATTACCGAATATTGGAAGAACTGGAAGGGGCAGAAGAAACACTACTACAGAAAAAAAAGGAGATAGAGCAGGGAAAAATACAGCTGGAGCAGCTGAAAGAAGAGCCCTGGCTTGTATCCATTCGAAATGATATAGGAGATGTACGAAGTATTGCTATAATTGTAGAGACGCTTTACGGGTTGGGTTATTCCATGGCTCTTATTTTTGTACTGGTAAGTGTGATTGTCTGCTATTCTGCTATTTCCCGCATGATTAATGAACAAAGACCTTTTATTGGAATGCAAAAAGCCTTAGGTTTTTCTGAAAAAGAAATTCTGCACCATTATATGAGCTACAGTGCCCTCTGTGGGTTATTAGGAGTGGCAGAAGGCTGGATAGCGTCTATATTTACTGTCCAGGCCTTAAGCCTGAACATATATAAGGATGTCTTTTTATTTGGGACTATTCCTTATTCTTTTGATCAAAAGCAGGCGATTCTGATTTCCATGATTTTTATCCTTATTTTTCTTTTTGCTTCTTTTTTTGCTTGTAAAAAAGAGATTTCACTTCCCGCTATGGAGCTTCTGCGGGGAGAAATACCGCAGAGAGAAAAGTCCTTTTGGTTTGAAAAACTAAAGGGATATCATAGATTAAAATTGTACCACCGTACCATGATAAAAAATGCTTTATCAGATTTTCCCCGTATGATGACCACTATAGTGGGAGTTGCCGGTTGTATTCTGTTGT
>JAFXGR010000118.1 GCA_017520155.1 Lachnospiraceae bacterium | reverse complement strand
GTATCCTATAGTAGAAAAGTTATATTAGTATACAAAAAAGGAATCTTTAAAACACAAACAGGAGAGAAAATAGGAGATTGTGATAAAGCCAAACTTAAATTATAATAAGGAAAAACAGAAGGGTAAAAGGACGTCATATGAAAGTAACCATGATTTCCAACTATATCAATCATCACCAGATTCCCTTTTCGGAAGAATTGTTCAAAAAACTGGGGGATGATTATAAATTTATACAGACAGAGCCCATGGAAGAGGAACGAATAAACATGGGTTGGGGAGTAGAGGAAAAAGAAATTCCCTACCTGCTTTATTTGGAAAAAGAAGAAGATAAATGTAAACAATTAATTGATGAAAGTGATATTCTCCTTATTGGCTGGAATGAAAGAGAAGATTTATTTGTTGATAGATTAAAAGGGGATAAACTGACCATTAGAATCAGTGAGAGAATTTATCGCCAGGGACAGTGGAAGGCTGTTTCTCCCAGAGGGTTAATAAGAAAATATAAGGAGCATATCCGGTATCGAAACAAACCGGTATATCTGTTATGTGCAGGAGCCTATGTAGCTTCTGATTTTTCCTTAATCAAAGCTTATCCGGAAAAAATGTTTAAATTTGGCTATTTTCCTGAGTTTATTCCCTATAGTGATGAAGAACTGGAGAAGAATCATCCCTGGGGAAATGAGAAAAATGATGAAGAAATTCAATTAATATGGGCCGGAAGATTCCTTCCTTTAAAGCATCCGGAAATGGCAATACAGTTAGCCAGGTCTTTAGAAATAAAAGGATACCGCTTTCATCTTCATATGGTAGGGGGAGGAGAGCTGGAAGAAGAGCTAAAGAAAAAAGCAGAGGAAATACATCTGGAAAAAAGAATAACCTTTTACGGTTTTTGCGCTCCTAAAGAGGTAAGAAGATTAATGGAAAAAAGTCATATTCATCTTTTTACCAGTAATCATCTGGAAGGCTGGGGAGCAGTAGTAAATGAAGCTATGAACTGTGGATGCGTAGAAGTGGCAAGCAGTCAGGCAGGAGCAGTTCCCTTTTTGATTGAACATGAAAAAAACGGAATGATGTATCATGAAGGAAGCTTTTCTGATATGGAAAAACAGGTGCTTTTCCTTTTGGATAATCCTAAAAAAAGTAAAGAAATGGGTAAAAGAGCCTATAGAAGTATTGCCGTGCAGTGGAATGCCAAGGAGGCAGCAAGTCGTTTGTTTGCCTTTTATGAAGGTTGGAAAAAGGGAGAAGTTCTTCTTCCCCATCAGGGACCCTTTAGTAGAGCTGAGATCCTACCGGCACCAAAAAAGCAGAATTAAGATAACGGTTCAGCTATAGGACTGTGGCACTAAGGGAAACTACCACAAGATGTATTGTTTATATAGTATATATTTGGATTAATACCGCACTTCTATGAGAGAAAGTATAGCTATGGAGAAAGAAACAGGAAATAAAGCAATGGTAATAGAAGAAATAATAAAGCAGAAGGAACCATTAATCAGTATTATTATACCGGTTTATAATATTTTGGATTGTCTGGAAAAATGCGTGAACAGCTGTAGGAATCAGACTTATCAAAATTTGGAAATCTTACTGATTGATGATGGCTCTACCGACGGCACCTCAGAACTATGTGATAAATTAAAAGAAACAGACAGTAGAATCAGGGTCTATCATAAGCAAAACGGCGGTACCTCTTCGGCCAGAAATTTAGGAATTGAGCTGGCAAGAGGGGATTATCTGGGATTTGTAGACAGTGATGATTTTATCAGTGAAAAGATGTATGAAACTTTGCTAAATACAATACAAAAACAGAAGGCTTTAGTTGCTCAGGTTTCAAGAGATGAAATTGATGACCGGGGAAGCAAATTACCGGATGTTTGTATTCCTCCAAAAGAAGCCTATTTTTGTAAAACCAAAGATTTTTTGAAGGAACTATTGCTTCATAAGGGTGACTGCTCTTTTTGTACCAAGCTGTTTGCAAAAGAGGTGATAAAAGGGAAAAAATTTCCGGAAGGAAAATTAAATGAGGATTTTTATCTTATTTTGAATATTTTACAGGAGATTGATGGAATCTATATTCTTCCTTATCAGTATTATCATGTTTTTTACCGGCTGGGAAGCAATACCCGAAAGGAAGATAAAAATCAGTTTTCCCGGGTTTTTACGGATATTGTGGAAAATGCAGACTGGGCAGAAAAAATAGTGCAAAAATATTATCCGGACCTGCAGGAAGTGTGTATAAGATTTGGTTTGGTACAGCGATTAGATTATCTGCTTCATATTCCGGTACCTCGGATGACAAATGATAATCAGTTCTACCAAAAGGTAAAAAAATATCTTAGGCATCATAGGTGGGATATGATAAAGAATATATATTTAACTCCTAAAAATAAAATTTATCTGTTATTATTATCTGTAGCACCAAAAAAAATAAGGCAGCTACACAAGTGGTACAGAGAAATTAGATGATTATACGAAAGGTAGCGAGGAAAAGGAAAATGAAAAAAATGAAAGAAAAGTTTGTAAAAATTCTGTCTTTGATTCTTGTATTCTCAGTTATACTGGGAGCAATACCGGCAGTTCCCACACAGGCAGCTTCAGTATCAGAAAATACTATAGAAGAAGCAGAAATGTTTGCAAATGAGAATGAAGAAATAACAGAGAAAAAAGAGGAACAAAACCTACAAGAAAGTAATCAATGGGAAAAGGATGATTTATCAGATTTTCAGGTCCAACAGGAAGATTATCCTTTGGAAGAGATAGAACCGGAAGGCAATTTTTCCCATGATATATCAGGAGAAGAAATAGAAGAAGAAAGCAATTTGTCCCAGAATGTAGTAGGTGAAGAAATAGAAGCAGAAGGTACTGCAGAGGGGAATTCGGAAAATCAGGAAGCCCAAGCCGGAAAAACAGAAGATAGCATAGATGTGAATGATAACAATATTGAACAGGCTCCTTCTCTTTCCGAAAATCATACAATTTTGCAGAAAGAAGAAAAACAGGAAAATAGTATTTTATCAGAGGAAATGGTAGACATCACCTTTGAGACAACAGATGACTCTGTCAGTGATTTTTTACAGATTATCTTATTGGATGAGTACGGAAATGAAACTGTTCCTCAAACAGGGAAGGTTTCAGTAAAAGCAAAGCAAAAATTCTGCTTTAAGCTAATGGTGGAAGAAGGCTATAAAGTTACACAGGTGGAAACCGGAGGGGGCTTATTAATACCGGAGGATATGATTTATTCCTTTGTGCCGGCTGCTGATGCAACGATAAAGGTGAGTATTACCGCATTAAAGAGATTTAATGTTACCTTTTCCTATGACCAGGAACAGGTAAAAAATCTGAAGGTTTACATGGGCAAAAAGGATGTGGTTCTTCAAGACAAGGTAGCAGTGGGGATGTTGGAGGACTCTATTGTTTCCTTCAATGTAGAATTGGAAAATATGATGAAGGTGGTAAAAGTAACCGTAGGGGAGAAAGTAATACAGCCTGTGAATGGTACTACCTACGTACTGGACTCTTTAAAGGAAGCCATAGAGGTAAAGATAGAAACTTCTTTGGATCCATCCAAGTGCAATACCCTGTCTATTAAGGTAAACGGACATAGTGGTTCTGTATCCATTAAGAATAATGGGAAAATATTCCGTAGCGGGGATACCATTATGACAACAGATAGTGCAGAGGAAATTGGAGTTTACTTAGATAATAATTATGTAGTGAATGAGGTGCTTATAAACGGAAAAAAGGTTGAATTTACCGGAACTAATACAGAATATACCGTAAATTTTTCTTCTAAGGAAAGAGCACAGACAATTGAGATTAAAACAACACCTAAGCTTTCAGCAGAAGAAAAGAAAGTAATATTTGCCAATAAATCAGATCATCTTTCTTATGAGGTCAATACCTATGCACCCGGAAGTAATAAGGTTGTTATAGCACAAAAGGAGAATGCAAAAAACAATACATATATCATTAAGCCACAACAGACCACACTGGAATTTACCATAACTCCTCAAAACGGATATGAGCCTAAGGTGGATATTCCCCAAGGGGTTCTTTATGATGTAACAAAAACAGATAATAAATATGTTTATTCCTTAGTTATTTCCACCTTGGGAAATAGGGAAAAGCCTACAGAAATCATTATTGATGAAAGTCCTCAAATCAGGAATATTACAGTCAGATATGAAAAAGGGAAAGTAGAAGAGATTTTTGCAATGATAGATGGAAAAATCTTTTCAGGAGTAGAAAATTATGATAGTAAGCTAAAGAAAGATACCCTGGAATTTAGCTATAGCTATAATAAAGAAATTGTATTACAGGTAAAAACAAAGGAGGGATATCTTTTAACAGAAATTTGGGAAGGTACTTCCGCAGATAGTGTGAAGAAGGTCAGTCCTTACCGGAATGACTACCTGTACTCGGTTAAAATAGACAAAAATAAGTATGTGGAATTAAAGATAGAGGGAGAGTATTATGCTAAAATTTTTAGTAATCCCCAAGAGAATGCAGAATATCTCCTGGAAAAAGAAAATGGAATGTTTTTGGCAGAGGGAGGAAAAGACTACAGAG
>JAFXGR010000117.1 GCA_017520155.1 Lachnospiraceae bacterium | reverse complement strand
GAGGCAAATCCTTTACCATCACCTCCTCCACTGCCTATGATCAAAAATGGATGACGGATAGGAATATTTTTGAAAATATCGATTATATTGTAGATTCCATTTTTAATAACTTTCTTTCCCGACCGGGAATCCGTCAGCCCATACTCACCAGTTATTGTGACGGAAACAGAGTTACCTGTTCCGGCCTTAGCCAATGGGGTTCCAAATCTCTGGGGGATGCAGGCTATTCCGCCATTGACATTATTCATTATTACTATGGAGATGATATGTATATCAATTCTGCCGATGCCATCAGCGGTGTTCCCTCCTCCTGGCCCGGCTACACTCTTACTATAGGCAGTTCCTCTGAAAAGGTTCGTCAGCTGCAGGAGCAGCTAAACAGAATTGCCAAAAATTATCCCGCTATCCCTAAACTTAATGCAGATGGTGTTTACGGTCCCTCTACAGCAGAAAGTGTACGGATATTTCAACGAGTTTTTGATCTTCCCCAAACAGGAACTGTTGATTTTGCTACCTGGTATAAGATTTCTGATCTTTATGTGGGTGTTTCCCAAATTGCAGAACCCGGTGCCTATTAAACAAATAAAAACCTTTCATCAGTGGTGCGATGAAAGGTTTTTCCTTTTGTTAATCAAAAACTTCCGGTGTCATTACCTATTTTGTTAACAATAACATAATGTCATTACTTCTTTGAATAAATTTGGTCATATCCTCTGCATTTAAAGGTGCATGCTGGATTTTTGCCAAATCATATAACTGTTCACAAATCATTCTGATATTTTCTTCCTCAGAATTTTTGGTTACATAGTCTACCAAAGGATGGTTCATATTAAGAACTAAAGTTTCTCCTTCTTTTCCTCCAAACATAGACATATCCATACCGGGCATTGCATACATCTTCATCATATCCTGCATACGGCGGCTTTCTTCCGATAAGGTAATCATGGAAGCAATCTTTTTATTTTTCAGTTTTTCCAATTTCACCTGAATCTGATCTTTCTTCAATACCTTCTTAAATACTTTTCCTAAGGATTCCTGAAGCTTTTCCATTTCCTCCTGTACCTTTTTACTGGTCTTTGTTTTGAAGGTATCGGTTAAGTCTGCATCAATACGCATAAACTTAATTCCTTCATTTTTTGCCTCCAACTGGGATACGAAAGGCTGGTCGATGTTATGGGTGAGAATCACAGCATCCATTTTAGCTGATTTAAACATATTGATGTACTGGCTCTGCTGCTGTTCATCAGTAACATAATAAATTACTTTTTCTTTGCTTTCTTCTGCTGCTTCTTCCTGATTATCATCCTCTACGATTTCAGCTTCCACCTTTTCTCCGTTTTCATCGGTAGCACTGCTTTCCACATCAATAGGTTTTACCTCAAGACATTCAGGCAAGGTCATATATTTACCTTCTAAATTCTTAAAGAGAATATAGTCTGTCATTTTTTCACAGAATTTATCATCTCTTAAGCAACCAAATTTGATAAAAGGACTGATATCATCCCAATATTTTTCATACTCTTCTTTTTCCGTTTTACACATTCCGGAAAGCTTGTCTGCTACCTTTTTCGTAATGTACTCAGAAATCTTCTTAACAAAACCGTCATTCTGTAAAGCACTTCTGGATACATTAAGAGGAAGATCAGGACAATCAATTACCCCTTTTAAGAGAAGTAAAAATTCCGGAATTACTTCCTTAATGTTATCTGCGATAAATACTTGATTATTATACAGCTTAATGGTTCCTTCAATAGATTCATATTCCATATTAATCTTAGGGAAGTATAAGATTCCTTTTAAATTAAAAGGATAATCCATATTTAAATGAATCCAGAATAAAGGCTCCTTATAATCCTGGAATACCTTACGATAAAACTCTAAATAATCTTCCTTACTGCATTCATTGGGATGCTTTGTCCAAAGAGGAGTAGTTTCATTTAACAGCTCGGGACGTTTTTTAATTTTCAATTTAACCGGCTGTTCTTCTTCTCCTTCTTTTTTCTCAGGCTGAATAGTTTCCATTACTTCATCTGTAGGAAGCTTTTCCTCTTCTGTAATAGTTTCTGTTTCCTCTGTATTGGCCTTGGATAAATAAATTTCCGTAGGCATAAAGGAACAATACTTCTTAATTACTTCTCTTGCCTTATACTGATTACAAAATTCCAGTACATCTTCATTGATGAATAAGGTGATTTTTGTACCAACCTCTGCCTTATTCCCCTCTTCCATGGAGTATTCTGTTCCGCCATCACATTCCCAGTGTACAGCTGCTGCTCCCTCTTTATATGACAGGGTATCAATATGCACTTCATCTGCCACCATAAAAGCAGAATAAAATCCCAGACCAAAATGACCGATAATCTGATCCTCATTTGTTTTATCCTTATACTTCTCAATAATGTCAGTGGCTCCGGAAAAAGCAATCTGATTAATATATTCTTCTACTTCCTCTGCGGTCATTCCCAGACCGTTATCTACAAAAGTAAGCGTTTTTTCTTCCGGATTTACAATTACTTCAATTTTTCCCTTATACCCGTCAGGAAGAGTATATTCTCCCATCATATCCAGCTTCTTCAGCTTTGTAATGGCATCACAGCCATTAGAAATTAATTCTCTGAAAAAGATATCATGATCAGAGTATAACCACTTCTTAATAATAGGAAAAATATTTTCACTGTTGATTGATAAACTGCCATGTTTATTTGCCATAAAAAATCACATTCCTTTCTTATTCTGTTTTCTTTACTGCCTATTGTATTCCTTCAATTTTTAAAAGTCAACAAAAAATTAGCACTCATTATTTCAGAGTGCTAATAATTGTCTGTAATGCCCTATTTTCAAGGATTATTTCATTTCTTAAATTTTTATAAATCAATAACTATTGTGAATATTCTTCCTCAAGAATTACCTTTTTTTCAAAAATAGAAAAGAAAGATTCCGTATTTATCTCTTCCTCCTTCCAAAGAGTAATTTTCTTCCATAATTCTTCATTTAACACCGTTGTCAGGCCTTTGGCATACTCCTTATATCTATTATCGAAGACTTCTTCTTTCTTTTTTTCTACAATCTTAATTTTATTGGCATCTGTTTCTTCCTGATTAAAGGTACTGATACATTGAATAATATGATATCCGTATTTTGTCTCAACAATCTCGCTGATTTCTCCTTGTGCCAGATTAAAGGCTGACAGTTCAAAGGCCTGCTCCATTTCTCCCTTTCGAAAGGAATAATTCCGTTGAGGATCCTCACTATACTCCTCCGCCACCTGTTCGAAATCTTTCCCTTCCTTTATTTGTTTCAAGGCTTCCTTAGCTTTTTCATAAGCCTCTTTCTTTTTTTCTGCTGAAAAAAAGACCGGCTCCTTATTCTCATCCAATTCATAAGTCTTCACTAAAATATGATGAACAGTAATGGTTCTTGCCTCATCATCACTTACTTCAGGATTTACTTCTCGAATTAAATAGGAATACAGTTTTTGCGCCAATGCATATTCTTCATACATATGATAAATGGTATCCTCATCTATCTTCAGCATTTCCTGCTCTTTTTCTTTTAGAGAGGAAAAAAACTCTGTGGCTGCCTGTGAAATCTGTTCCTTTTCCCTACTTTCCAGCTCCACTCCCTCTTCCTTGGCCAAAAGATTCATGGCTTTAATCTGTGAAACCTGCGCCAGCACCATATCCTTTATATTCTCTTCCAAAGTCAGCTGATCCAGGCTTACGTTAAAAATCTGTTCTCCGTACACCTTTTCATAGCGATTCTGCGTAGCCGTAAGATATATCATAAATTCCGGAAGCATACATCCCGTTCCTTCCATACGGAATACCTCTTCTTTCCCTAAGCCGGAATAAAAAACAATACGGGTATCTTTTAAACTGCAGCCGGGCAAAAGTATCATTAGGATACAGCAAGCGGTAAGTAATATTGTTTTATCATTTAATCTTCTTTTTCTTTTCATAATATCAGTGTAATGAAGAATATTTAAAAAGTAAAGAAGATTTCTTCCTTTTCTTTTTTCAAAACATGTATTATAATGATATATCCGTCAAAAATCTACAAATAGTAGGTATTCAGGAAATGTTTAACAATACTTTATATTTTCCACTTTCCTGAATAATCACAGATAAACATAGAATTACAATAGGAGGAAATAAAATATTATGTTACAAATCGGATGTCATCTGTCCTCTTCCAAGGGCTACCAAGCCATGGGAAAGGCAGCTCTTTCCATTAATGCCAATACCTTTCAATTTTTTACCAGAAATCCCAGAGGTGCAAAAGCTAAAGAGATTATTCCTGCAGACGTGGAAAAATATCATACTCTTGCTGATTCCAACGGGATCAGCCGTCTTTTGGCACATGCTCCCTATACCTTAAACGCAGCAGCCAAAGATCCCTCTCTTCGGGAATTTGCCAAAAATACTATGGCAGATGATTTAGTACGAATGGAGTTTACTCCCGGAAACTGCTATAACTTTCATCCCGGCTCTCATGTGGGGCAGGGGGCCGATATGGGTATTCAGCTGATTAGTGATATGCTCAATGATATTCTTACTCCCCATCAAACTACTACCGTTTTACTGGAAACTATGGCAGGAAAGGGAACTGAGGTAGGAAGAAACTTTCAGGAATTAAAGGAAATTATTGATCGGGTTGAATTACAGGATAAAATCGGTGTATGTATGGATACCTGCCATATATGGGATGGCGGCTATGATATTGTAAATCACTTAGATGAGGTTATTACTGAATTCGATAACATAATCGGATTACATCGTTTAAAAGCAATTCACTTAAATGACAGTATGAATCCCTTAGGTGCTCACAAAGATCGACATGCAAAAATCGGAGAAGGACACATAGGACTGGATGCCCTGGTTCGTGTAATTAACCATCCTGCACTGCGCAATCTTCCCTTCTATCTGGAAACTCCAAATGAACTGGATGGTTATGCAAAAGAAATTGCGCTTCTTAAAGAACATTACAAATAAAAACCGGAGTTATCTGATCAACCGGAAGAAAAAAGAGGAAGACTGCTATCTTCCTCTTTTCTTATGATATTCTGTATAAATTATGGTCTAAGTCCCATTCCACCTTCTAAGGTCAGGGTTTCACCGGTTAAGTATTTAAAGTCAGGATTTGCTAACTGCACGCAAACACGTCCGATTTCTGTTTCCGGATCTCCATAATGTCCCATAGGGGGCATATGTACATTTGCCTTAAAGGCTTCAGGATAAGCCTTTTCAAAATTCTCAAGCTGTGCTGTCCAGGCTATAGGACAAATTACGTTAACATTAATTCCATCTTTACCCCATTCTGTAGCGGCTACTCTGGAAAGACCACGAATTCCTTCCTTTGCTGCCGCATAAGCACACTGTCCGTAATTACCAAATAAACCTGCACCGGAAGCAAAGTTAATTACAGAACCCTGTGTCTCCTTCAAATAAGGATAACAAGCTTGCATATAATAAAATGTTGCATACAAACCGGAATACATGGCCAGATTAAACTGATCTGTCGTATGGTCTGCAATGGTTACTCCTGATGCAGATGCCTGAGCCACATTAATTAACACATCAATTCTTCCAAAAGTATCAATAGTCTGCTTCACTACATCTGCAACTACTGCTTCATTATCAGCACCTGCACTTACATCTGCTGCAACGGCAAGAACCTTAATTCCGTAAAGACGCTCCAATTCTTCCTTTGCATCTTCCAATTTCTTCACGTTTCTTCCTGTGATAACAAGATTGGCTCCTTCCTTTGCATAAGCAGTTGCAATACCATATCCGATAGAACCACATCTTCCGTCACTTAAAAGTGCTCTTCCTGCACCGGTTACAATAGCTGTTTTCCCCTGTAAAAATCCCATGACAAAAACCTCCTTTTTATTATTTTTTGTATTTTTATGAAAATAAGATGATTTTTCTCAAATTTTCATTATTATATCCTTTTTTCTCCTTTTTGTAAACTGAAAAGTCCTATAAAAAAGAAACAGAATCCTGTAATATTTTTCACAAACTATAATTACAAGCTTCTGTTTCTTAATAATTATTAGAAAAAAGTTTTATCTTACCGACTGACTAAATTTCTGTTTTGCTTCCTGAACCTTTTTTTCTTCTGCTGCCGGTGTAGGATAAAAACCTGCAGCATGCATATCATCAAAAACACACTTTTGAATATCATGCTCTTCATTTAAAATCTTCATCATGGTCTGTCTTAAGGACTCATGGGTACACTCATTGGCTGCCATATTAAACTGATTTGTACAGGCCTTCTGTGCTGATAAGGCATCCCCGTAAATTTCTTTTTCTGTATAAATTCCTGCCATCTTTTCCTTCCTCCTTATGATAACTTCTGGTATAATTCATCAAAATGTTTCTGATGCTTTGTGGCAATACTTTGCATCTGATGTTTTAATTCCGGCTTATCAGCATGCTCTGCCAGCATCTGAAACTTCTTTACCAATAATTCTTCGGAAGAAAGTAAATCTTTTATGGTACTTAATTCTTTTTCTGTTAATACTGTCATGATGATACCTCCTGTTTTTTGTACCTTCATAGTATGAAAAAAAGCAACTAGATTTATACTGATTTTACGATAAAATTTTTTAGAAATTTCATTTTTTCTTTACTGGACGTAAGATTTTTTCTGGGATACAATAAGAATAAAGGACAAGGTTTTCTTTCCTGTTTCTTACTATTTATTTTACTCTGAAGGAGGTCTCTATGTCTCATATTAATATAGCAAAATTAATGATTCCCAGAGTTTTTACCGAAGTTTTATATGAAGATGACAGCGTTTCCAAAGCCTTAACCGTAATGAAGAAACACGGCTATACTGCCATTCCTGTTCTTGATCAGAAGGAACAATTTGTTGGCTGTGTCTCTGAAGGAGATTTTTTAAAGCATTTTTTGAATATTGGTGATATTGATTTAGGTCTTCATAAAAAATTCTATGTAAGAGATATTGTACGAAAAGATTTTTGTCCTCCCGTTACTATTGATACAGATACTCAAGAGATTATTGCAGCGATTTCCAATCAAAACTTTGTACCTGTGGTAGACTGCCGAAATATGATGTGCGGTATTCTTACCAGAAAGGCTATTATTGAATATTTATATAGTCATCACTTGTCAGAAGAAACGAAATAGGGAAAACCGTCCTTGAAAAATTGTTTTCCGTTCATCGTGATCATAAAAAACAGCAGGACTTTTGTCCCGCTGTTTTTCTTTTTATACTTCCACTACCCAACCTTTAGGTCCTTCCATTTTACCAAGTTGGATCCCGGTAATGGTATCGTACAGTTTCTGGCTTAATTCTCCGATTCCGCCATCGCCAATGGTTACATCTACGTCTCCCTGACGAAGATGACCAACAGGAGAAACTACCGCTGCCGTTCCTGTTCCCCATACTTCTTCCAAGCTTCCATTTGTGGCTGCTGTAAATAATTCTTCTGCGGAGATTCTTCTTTCCTCTACCTCATATCCCCACTGCTTACATAATTCGATACAGCTTTTTCTTGTTACTCCCGGTAAAATACTTCCGTTTAACATAGGTGTCACTACTTTTCCGCTTATTTTAAAGAAAATATTCATTGCTCCAACTTCTTCAATATACTTTCTTTCCACACCATCTAACCAAAGCACCTGAGAATATCCGGCATCATGAGCTTTTACCTGTGCCTTTAAGCTGGCCACATAATTGGCACCGGCCTTAGCCTCACCCAATCCTCCTCTTACTGCCCTTACATATTCATCTTCAATCCAGATTTTTACGGGATTCAATCCTTCAGGATAGTAAGCTCCTACAGGGGAAAGGATAATCATAAATTTGTAAGTATGTGAAGGTCTTACTCCCAAAAAGGGATCTGTTGCAATAATAAAGGGACGAATGTAAAGAGAGGTTCCCGGTTTTTTAGGAATCCATGCTTCTTCTGTTTTTACCAGTTCCTTTAATGCCTGCATAAAATCCTCTGCAGGAATAGTTGGAATACAAAGTCTTTCATTTGTATTATTGGCTCTTTCAATATTCTGATCAGGACGAAACAGTAAGGTTCTTCCATCCTCTGCCTTATAAGCCTTTAAGCCTTCAAACATCTCCTGTCCATAGTGAAATACCATGGCAGAAGGATATAAGGAAATGGGAGCATAGGGAACAATTCTGGGATCATACCAACCCCTTCCTTCCTCATAGTCCATAATAAACATATGGTCAGTAAATATAGTTCCGAAAGTCAAAGGATCTTCCGGCCCCGGAATCGGTTTTGGATTTGTTGTTTTTTCATACCTGATATCTAACATTGTTCTTCGCTCCTCGCTTTTATCATTGTTGGGATATGTGGGCAAAAGCGTTTACCCTTTCATATCATAATTTACTTCCGGTGCAAGAATGCTTGCACTACAGCAATTTACCCTATTACATTATTCTCCTAAATTCCTAAAAAGTCTAGTATTAATTTTATCTTTTTTCAATTCCTATGAAAATAGTAAGAAAATACTCTGTTACACTACTATACTAAGATATGGGTTTTTCTTTACTTTTCAGTAAATCTATGCTATGCTGAATACGTTGTATTTACAACAGATTATTATTTTTGGAGGACTTTTGCAATGAACAAAGGTACAGTAAAATGGTTCAATAACCAAAAAGGCTACGGCTTTATCTCTGACGAAGAAGGAAATGACGTATTCGTTCACTACTCCGGTCTTGTAATGGAAGGGTTCAAATCTTTAGAAGAAGGTGCAGCAGTAGAATTCGAAGTTGTTAACGGAGAAAAAGGACCTCAGGCAGTTAACGTAGTAAAATTATAAGAAATGTCCTGATCTAGTATCTTTTATGAAGATATTTTTTCACAAGATACTGTTTTTCTTATAATGAGCCTCTTAATCATTAATACGATGTGCCTTTTCTATATAAATAACGAGAAACACCAATGATCTTTTTGTTTTGACGAATTTGCAAGCAGTTTAATGTATTAAAGAAAGGGTACTTGAATACGATTATTCAAGTACCCTTATGTATTTTACCAAATCAAAAGTCACCTTTGTTTTTATTTCTCTTATAAGCTTCTATTATCCTTCAGACTTTAATTCTTTCCTCCATTATATCGTTCAGAAATTTTCTCAAACTCCAGTACTCCTCCGAATAAGTCCAGGGCACTTCCCACAGTAAAGTCAATTTTATCTTTACCTAATCTTTTTAGCTGCTCTAAATCTTCATCGCTACGGATTCCTCCTGCATAGGTGGCCTCACATTTTCCCCAATCTCCCAACATTGCTGCCACCTGTTTTTCAATTCCTGCCTGCTTTCCTTCCACATCCACTGCATGAATTAAAAACTCATTACAAAATCCTGCAAAAAAATCCAGACTTTCTTTATTTAATGCTACATTAGTATAATTCTGCCAGCGGTCAGTTACAATAAAGTAATCTTCCCCTTTTTTTCTGCAGCTAAGGTCCAATACCAGATGCTCTTTGCCCACCTCTCTAAGAATAGATTCCAGATTTTTATAATCAATTTCCCCATGACGAAAAACATAGGAGGTTACAATAACCTTATCCGCTCCCTGTTCCAAAAAAAAGGCTGCATTTTCTCTGGTAATTCCTCCTCCTATCTGCATTCCCTTAGGATAAGCCTTCAGCGCTTTAACAGCCTGCTCTTTTGTTTCCTGATAATAAGGACTACTCACAGGATTTAACAAAATAATATGTCCTCCCTTCAGGCCTTTTTTTTGATATAAATTTGCAAAAAAAGTACTATCCTGAGAAGCCACAAAGTTTTCCTTTGCCACATCATTTTGATCTTTAAGGCTTCCTCCCACAATCTGTTTTACTTTTCCGTTATGAATATCAATGCAGGGTCGAAATCTCATCTGAAATTAATTCCTTTCTTTTTGTATAAAAGTTATATTTCTTTACATACTATTGTTAGAACAAGTATCCGGAAATATTACAGTAAAAGCTATCCATCACATTATAGGACATCCTTTTATCTTCTGTGAATATTTCCCATTATACGTTCAAATCTTAATAGATTCAATAAAAGAATAGTCTATATTCTTTAGAATGGAGGAAAAATGAAAAATCTAGCAACCGTAATGGCAGTCATGGTTCTTATTATTGCCATGGGATTAATGGTAGGCTGTGGATGCGGCACTACTAACAACAAAACAACTGATGATATGGTTGATCAGGTTCCGGAGACTACTTCTACAGTTCCCCAAACCGTTATTCCCGATACCAGTATCCCTGATGTAATTGAAGGAACTGAGACAGTTCCTCAGGATGGCACACATCCTACTGTAGACGAAAACGGCAACCTTATTGATGAACATGGAAATATTGTTGATGAAAACGGCAACATTTTAGAAGATGCAGGTGATGCTGTGGGTAATGTTATTGATGATGCGGGAAATGCCGTAGGGGATGTTATGGAAGATGTGGGAGAGGGAATAAAGGATATGACAACGCCTTCTTCAACTGGGGATAAAACAGATAAGGGAAAAACCAACAATACTTCCCAATAAAAGATAACGCTTTTTTCACTTTCAATGTCGTTATCCATAAATACGGCTTATGAAGGTTTCCTTTTCTTAAAAATCTTTCAAAAAAGACCGGTGATAAAGAAGGTATTCCTCTCCCTTCTTTTCAACGGTCTTTCTCTTTTTCTTTATATAACCTTTTACCGTTATCCTTCTTCCTATACTCCTGTTTCTACCAAAGTACCATCCTGATATGCCTGTAAAAGATTTTCCAGCTGACGTATACTTTCTTTGATTTCCTCACCAATATCTGTATCCGCCACATTTAAACGCTCTGTAGAGGTTTCCACCTTAATAAAATCAGAAACAATGTCAGTTTCATTTAATACCGCCTCTTCCTTAGAACAGAAAGGATTATGAGCCACCAGATACATTCCGTGAGAGTTAGCCACCAGAGTATAACCTGCAATTCCTGTTTTCCCCTGATATGCCTTTGAAAATCCTCCATCAATAACAAGAAGCTTTCCTCCGCACTTAATAGGTGTTTCCCCCTTCTTTTGTTCTACCGGCACATGTCCGTTTACAATATGGGAGGTTTCTTCGTTTAATCCAAACTCTTTTAAGATCTTATTTAATGTTTCTTCCTGATCATAAAGTCGGTAGTAATCATTCTTGGTTTCTTTATGCGGTTCTTTTTCTTTGATAAAATAACGCTCAAAGGTTGCCATCTTATCTTTTCCGAATACCGGTGAGTTTGGACCGGCCCAGATATACCATAAGATATCCTGTCCTCTTTGTTTTTCCATCTTATCCTTGGAGTAATAGCCTTTTCTGGCGTAATTATCCAAAATATCATATAAGGCACGTCCCTGGTAATTTTTACCGTAAACATTTACCTTTTTAAAGTTCCCCTTTTCATCCATGGGAACACATCCATGGTATAAAAGATTTGAATTATGAATTTTATATAATCCACCCTTTGAAAAAAGAAAACGTACATGCTTTTGCAGCTTCTCACTTTTTAAAAACGCAATCTGAAGTCGTTCCATTACATGTTCTTCTTCCGGTGTAAGCTTATATGGACAGGAAAAATCAATGGTAGGAAAATCCATATCCTTCATTGCATACTCCACACCGCCCACAAGTACGGTTTTCTTCTCAGGATCTATCTTATCCAACAAAAGACGATCTTCCATTCCAAATTCCGGACAACGATGAATCACCTGTCCCTCCAGCTTAAACTGCAAAATGGCAATGGCCTTATGCATCTTCATATCAAGATCAAGATCCTTAGTATTGTAATCCGTGTTATATTTAATGTTAAAAACAGAACAATCTGTATTCTTATAGGTTTCCAGTGCAAAAGTTGCCAAAGGAATAAGATTAATTCCGTAGCCCTCTTCAATGGTATCCAGAATACCGTAACGGGCTGCCATACGAATAACATTAGCAATACATGCCATGTGACCGCTGGCCGCTCCCATCCATACAATATCATGGTTTCCCCACTGAATATCCACTGAATGGTACTGACTTAAGGTTTCCATAATCTGATCCGGTCCCGGACCTCTGTCATAAATATCTCCCACAATGTGCAGGTGATCAATAACCAGTCTTTGAATCAAAAGGCTTAAAGCTTTAATAAAATCAGGAGCTCTGTCAATTCGTATAATGGTATTAATAATCTCATTATAGTAAGCTTCCTTATTCTGTACCTCTTCCTTTTCTGTAATCATTTCTTCAATAATATAAGCAAAATCTTTAGGAAGAGCTTTTCTTACCTTAGATCTGGTATATTTTGATGCCACACGCTTTGTCATTTGTACTAAGCGGTGCAAAGTAATCTTATACCAGTCTTCAATATTTTCTTCCTCCTGCAGTACCACATCCAGCTTTTCTTCCGGATAGTAGATTAAAGTAGCAAGACTTCTTTTGTCTTTAATACTTAAGGTATTCCCAAACTCTTCATCAATTTTTCTTCTTACGGATCCTGATCCATTTTTTAATACATGATTAAACTGCTCTGCTTCCCCATGAATATCTGTTAAAAAATGCTCTGTTCCCTTAGGAAGGTTCAATATCGCCTGCAAATTGATAATTTCCGTTGCTGCTGATGCAATCGTGGGAAATTGTTTTGATAAACTTTTTAAATATACTAATTCTGTCGTATCCAGCTTCTTCATATGCCTCCTCTTGTTGTCTAAAACCGCTGCTTCCCCCTTACACAAGATGAAAACACTGTTTACTGTGGTTTCACGGTGTCTTTAATTACATGGCTCATATCATAAAGACCTGCCGGCTTCTTCGCCAAATATTTTGCTGCCTGTACAGCCCCCTTACCAAATACTGCCTTGGAATACGCGGTATGAGAAAAGGTAATCACTTCATCTGTCCCGGCAAAAATCACATCGTGATCCCCCACAATTGTTCCCCCACGGACAGCCATGATTCCCATTTCTTTTTTCCTTCTTTTTTCTCGTTTGTTACTTCTGTCATAAACATATTCATATTCATGACCTAATTCTTCATTGATGGAATCTGCCAGGGCCAATGCTGTACCACTGGGAGCATCCACCTTAAGATTATGGTGTTTTTCCACAATCTCTATATCAAAGCCTGCGGGAGCAAGAACTGCTGCCGCCTCCTTCAAAAGCTTTAACAAGGTATTGATTCCCAAAGACATATTGGCCGATTTTAAAATTGCCACCTGCTTTGAAGCCTCCTTCACCTTTTGCAAGCTTTCCTCAGAAAGTCCTGTAGTACAAAGTACACAGGGAATCTTTCGTTCTACACAGTAATCCAACAGCCCGTCCACTGCCGCTGCAGAGGCAAAATCAATGATTACATCTGCCTCAACATTACACTCAGCTATGGTAGAAAAAACAGGATAGGGATTGGTAATCCCCTGGTAAGGATCTATTCCTGCCACCAAGGTAAGCTGTTCATCCTCTTTAATAAGACCGCTGATTACCTGCCCCATTTTTCCGTTGCATCCGTGCATAATTACTTTTGTCATCTGTTTTCCTTCTCCTATAAAATTCCAAAGTCTTTCATTGCCTGTTTTAAAACTGCTGCATGTTCTTCTTCCATCTCAGTCAAAGGTCTTCTTAAAATTCCTCTGTCTGCTCCCTGTAATTCCAGTGCCTTTTTCACCGGAATAGGATTCACTTCACAAAACAATGCATCAATCAACGGAATGGCATCTAACTGAATCTTGCGGCTTTCCTCCACATCCCCTGCAAAAAATTTGGCACAAAGCTCATGGGTCTGTCTTGGTGCTACATTGGATAACACAGAAATCACACCGATTCCTCCTAAGGAAAGAAGAGGTAAAATCTGGTCGTCATTTCCGGAGTACAAATCTACCTTTCCATTAGCCAATGACATTAGTTTAGCCACCTGGGAAATATTTCCTGTAGCATCCTTTACTCCAACAATATTTTCCACCTCAGTACAAAGACGAACTACTGTCTCCGGTAAAATATTTACTCCTCCGGTTCTTCCCGGAATATTATAAAGGATAATGGGAATATCTACTGATTCTGCCACAATCTTAAAATGTTCATAAAGCCCCTTCTGTGTGGCCTTATTATAATAAGGTGTAACTACTAAAAGTCCGTCTGCTCCTGCTTTTTGTGCTTCCTGCGATAAATAAACTGCAGTTTCCGTACAATTGGAACCGGTTCCTGCCACAACAGGAATTCTTTTGTTTACCACCTTTACACAATGACGAATTACATCCAGATGCTCCTCGTGGGTCAAGGTAGAGGCCTCTCCTGTAGTTCCGCAAACAATAATTGCATCGGTTCCCCCTGCAATCTGTGTTTCAATCTGTTTTGTAAACAAATCATAATCCACCTCTTTGTTTTCTTTAAAAGGAGTAGTAATTGCCACTCCTGCGCCTTTAAAAATTGCCATAATCTATCCTCCTAATTTCTTTCCTTCCCCATTGTCCTATCATCACGGTACATTCTGTGCCGTTTATAAAAAGCTATTTCATAGCATTTTATAAACGTATTATGGAATGTTTTTGTAATTATTCAGTGACGTAGTTACAGTTCTTCCTTTTAAGATGATTAAAAAACAATAATAAGATAAAAAAACCGACCTATGGGGTCGGTTTCGTAATCTCATCAAACAAAAGCATGCTTACGATAGCTCCCCATCTCTAATAGCTCATCACCTTTAAATGAGTTTTAAGATGACAGTCATGTGATTCTTCATCCCATGCCCAAGACTTGGCTGTCAGCGGCCTCCTCTTTCGGCGTTTGGCCCTTTCTCTTTTCTTCCTCTGTGCCTGCCACATCCAAAAAGATACTGATTCCTTACGCGACCTCTATCTTCTATATGTAGGTTAATAATAGCACTGACTAACTCCTCTGTCAATGTTTTCTAAAACCGGCTTTTGTTTCTTTTTATAAACATACCTGAAGCTCTTCGTCCAAAAGATCCAGCTTATTTACAGATACCTCGTAAGCAATTCTTTTTTCTGCCGTTTCTTCTGACAATTTCTTCATATACTCCCTGCTTTGAATTCTTCCCCAGATAGCACAGCGGGTTCCCACCTCAAAGCTGCTGGCAAACCGGGCATTTCTTCCCCAACAGATACAGGGTATGTAGTCAGATTTTCCATAGGGACGATTTACGGCAATTAATAAATCGGCAATCTCTCTTCCTAAAGGAGTTTTTCTGTAAATGGGCTCCTTACAGATATATCCGTCCAAATAAATCTGATTGCTTTTTGCACTTTCTCCCATTTCTTCAATCATCTCCACTTCCCTTGCAAATACGGAAAGAATCAGACGGTTCTTTTTTTCTTCATGACGATTGTAAGAGCGAAATTGCCCTGTTACCATTACCATGGTTCCTGTATAATCTCTTGTCACATCCATCAACCTCTCCGAAACCATCAGAGGAATCAGATCCGTAGAATCACTAAGGCGCTGTACCTCAACATCTACCATATAAAATCCTTCTCCGAAAATTTCGTGGCTGTAAGTAAACCCTCCCGCTATGGTTCCCATAATTACCACCTGATTGTTTTCCATTGTCTTATCTGTCATTTTAGTTCTCCCTTCTTGTTTAAGAATTTTTTCCTATTCCGTAATATTATTTTATTCATTTTGCTGTAAAAGAGAAGCTTTATACACCGCATCTTTCGCCAATTATTGTGAAAATTGCACATTTTCGACAGTATCCTGCACCGTTCTTTCTTTTTCCTTTTTCTCAGTGCCTGTTATATTCTTTTAAATCCTTTGTTTGGCAGATTGCCAGTTTTTTAAAACAGTGCTATACTGTTAAAGTTTTGATGTCACCTTCAGGACTAAAGACACGTAAATGATAGCTATTAAACAAGATTTATATCCCTTAATCATAGGAGTTAAGTATGAAAAAAATCAGAGAAGATGTAAGAAATATTGCAATCATCGCCCATGTAGACCATGGAAAAACTACCTTAGTAGATGAATTATTAAAGCAAAGCGGGGTATTTCGTGCCAATCAGGAGGTTCAGGAAAGAGTTATGGACTCCAACGATATAGAGAGGGAACGAGGAATTACCATTTTGTCCAAAAATACCGCCGTTACTTATAAGAATACAAAAATCAATATTATTGATACTCCCGGTCATGCTGATTTTGGCGGCGAAGTAGAACGTGTTCTCAAAATGGTAAACGGAGTAATTTTAGTGGTAGATGCCTTTGAAGGAGCTATGCCTCAGACAAAGTTTGTTCTTCAAAAAGCTTTGGAACTTCGTCTTGCCGTTATTGTATGTGTAAATAAAATTGATCGTCCGGAGGCCAGACCAAAGGAAGTCATTGATGAGGTTTTAGAGTTGTTCTTAGATTTGGATGCCAGTGAAGAACAGTTAGATTGTCCCTTTGTTTTTGCCTCTGCCAAGGGAGGCTACTGCTCCCTTTCTTTAGAGGAAAAAGGAGACTCTATGGTTCCTTTATTTGAAACTATCCTAGAGTATATCCCTGCCCCCTGCGGAGATCCCGATGCCGGCTGTCAGGTTCTAATCAGTACCATTGACTACAACGAATATGTGGGAAGAATCGGTGTGGGAAAGGTAGATAACGGAGAAATCAAAATCAATCAGGAAATGGTTTTAGTTAACCATCATGAACCGGATAAACAAAGAAAAGTTAAGATTTCCAAGCTCTATGAATTTGATGGTCTGCAAAAGGCAGAAGTCTCCTCTGCTTCCATCGGTTCCATTGTGGCTATTTCCGGAATTACCGATATTCATATTGGGGATACTCTTTGTTCCCTGGAAAATCCCTGTGCCATCCCTTTTCAGAAAATTTCCGAGCCTACCATTGCCATGCATTTTTGTGTTAATGATTCTCCTCTGGCAGGACTGGAAGGCAAATATGTTACCAGCCGACATTTAAGAGAACGTTTATTTAAAGAGCTTCATACTGATGTTTCCCTTCGGGTAGAAGAAACTGACAGTACAGAGGTCTTTAAGGTTTCCGGCCGCGGGGAGCTGCATCTTTCCGTATTAATTGAAAACATGAGACGGGAAGGCTATGAATTTGCTGTATCCAAAGCAGAAGTATTATATAAAACGAATGAAAGAAATCAAAAATTAGAGCCTATGGAGCTGGCCTATATTGATGTGCCGGAAGAATTTTCCGGAAGTGTTATTCAAAAACTCAGCAATCGCAAGGGTGAGCTTCAGGGGATGAGCCCTATGAACGGCGGTTATACCCGTTTGGAATTTTCCATCCCCTCCAGAGGTCTTATTGGATATCGGGGAGAATTTTTAACAGATACTAAAGGAAACGGTATTATTAATACTATTTTTGATGGCTATGGCCCTTATAAGGGAGATTTAAGCTATCGTAAGCAAGGATCTCTTATTGCCTTTGAGGCAGGAGAAGCCATTACCTACGGTCTGTTTAATGCTCAGGAAAGAGGAACCTTATTTATCGGTCCCGGAGAAAAGGTTTATGCCGGAATGGTGATCGGCCAAACAGGAAAGGCAGAAGATATTGAGATCAATGTATGTAAGAAAAAACAGCTGACCAATACCCGTGCTTCCGGTTCTGATGACGCCCTTCGTCTTTCTCCTCCCAGAATCCTTAGTTTGGAACAAGCTTTGGAATTTATTGATGTGGATGAGCTTTTGGAAATTACTCCTCAGACTCTTCGTATCAGAAAACGAATTTTAGATGCCACCATGAGAAAAAGATCTTCTTTCAATAAAGGCTAAAATCATAACGAAAAACCCCCATAGGCAAACCCTCTTTTTCACCATGCTTACGGAAAATGTTCTGTATAAGCAGCAAGGTTATCAAAAAAAGGCTACGCTATGGGGGGTATTTTATAAATTAATCTCCAAAGAAACAGGACAGTGATCGGAACCGTAAATTTCCGTTAAAATTGCGGCCTCCTGAAGCTTTTCTTTTAACTCCCCGGATACCATAAAGTAGTCAATACGCCAGCCGGCATTCTTGGCCCTTGCCTGAAAGCGATAGGACCACCAGGAATAAATTCCCTCCCGGTCAGGATAAAAATGGCGGAAGGTATCTACAAATCCCTGCTCCTGCAGTCTTGTCATACAAGCTCTTTCTTCCTCTGTAAAGCCGGCATTCTTACGGTTTGTTTTCGGATTCTTCAAGTCAATTTCCTTATGGGCAACATTAAGATCTCCGCAAAAAATTACCGGCTTTTTTTCTTCCAGCTTTTTCAAATAGGCCAAAAAATCTTCTTCCCATTTCATTCGATAATCTAAACGTTTCAGACCATCCTGAGAGTTGGGGGTATATACCGTAATAAGGTAAAAATTATCGTATTCCAACGTAATTACCCTTCCCTCCTGATCATGCTCCTCTATTCCTATTCCAAGAGCCACGGATAAAGGCTCTCTTTTGGCGAATACAGCCGTTCCTGAATATCCTTTTTTTACTGCATAATTCCAGTATTGATAATATCCCGGAAGCTGCAGATCAATTTGTCCCTCCTGCAGCTTGCTTTCCTGGATACAGAAAAAATCTGCATCTGCTTCTTTAAAAAAGTCTAAAAATCCTTTTTCCACACAGGCACGCAGCCCGTTAACATTCCAAGAAATTAATTTCATCCTCTGTTTTTCCTTTCTATAATCCTAACAAGTTAGTTGCTATATTAAAATAAATAATCAAGGATAAGGCATCCACAATAGTGGTAATAAAGGGACTGGCCATTACTGCCGGATCCAGTCCAATCTTTTGTGCCAGCATAGGAAGAATACTTCCCACACTTTTAGCAATCATCAGGGTACAAAGCAAGGTTAGACAAATTACCATGGCAATGGACACTCCTACATGGTCAAAAAACAAAAGCTTAGCAAAGCATACCACAAACAAGGTAAGACCGCAGAGCATGGCCACCCGCAGCTCCTTCCAGATTACCTTCCCCATATCTTCAAATTCAATTTCTTCCAAAGATAGACCACGAATAATAGTTCCGCTGGACTGGCCTCCTGCATTTCCTCCCGTTCCCATTAACATAGGAATATAAGCAGTAAGAACAACACAAGCGCTTAGGGCATCCTCTGCAGAGGAGATAATCCGCTCCGTAAAGGTGGCTGATACCATTAACAGAAGAAGCCAGGGAATTCTTTTTTTCCAGGTTTCCCATATTCCTGTACGCATATAGGGCTTATCTGTGGGCACAATAGCTGCCATCATTTCAATATCCTCTGTGGCCTCCTGAGTTAAAATATCCACTACATCATCTACCGTGATAATTCCCACTAAGCGGTTTTCCTGATCCACTACCGGCATAGAGGTAAAATCGTATTTTTGGAATTGTCTTGCCACCTCTTCCTGGTCCATCATGGTATTAATGGAGATCACATGCTCATTCATAATATCCCCGATTACCACATCCGGCTCGCTTAATAAAAGATAACGCAGCGCCACAGTGCCTATTAAGGTTCTTCGGCTGTCCAAAACGTAGCAAATATTAATGGTTTCACTGTCTACTCCCACCATTCGTATTCGCTCAATGGCATTTTGCACCGTTAAGTTTTCCTTTAAGTCCACAAATTCCACAGTCATTATACTTCCTGCAGAATCCTCCGGATAACGAAGCAGGTGATTAATATCTCTTCTTGTTTCCGGACTGGCCAAAGACAACAGCTTTTTTACCACGCTGGCAGGCATTTCCTCCAAAAGGTCCGTAGCATCGTCTGCCATCAGGTTATCAATAATATTGGCTGCTTCACGCTCCGAAAGTGAGGTAATAATAAATTGCTGATTATCTACCTCCATGTAGGAAAAAACATCTGCTGCCAAATCCTTAGGAAGGATTCGAAAAATCTTCAGCATTTGTGCTTCTTCCATTTCTTCCATGATGGCTGCAATATCCGCCTCATTTAATTCCATCAATTTTTGTCGAAGGCCGGTATATTGTTTTGTTTCTAAAAGTTCTTTTAATTCTTCTACTACTGCTTCCAAGTCCATTCTTCTACCGCCTTTCCTCAATCCTTATTTTTCTTTTTATTCTTCTAGTGCAACGGTTTTAAATTAACTACACCATATCACATGCCTATTTTCCTGATAGCAAAGATTCAAAAAGCCTCAGCGTAGCCCGCTACGCCTACATTTTTTGAACTTCACTCTCAGAAAAATATTCTATGTGAATG
>JAFXGR010000116.1 GCA_017520155.1 Lachnospiraceae bacterium | reverse complement strand
TCTGGTGGTAATGAGTGGTTATTATACCCAGCGGGGGGAGCCCGCCATTTTTTCTCCTTATGAACGGGCAAAACAAGCTCTGCTTCATGGTGCTGATGTGGTATTGGAACTACCCTCACTGTTTTCTACTGCATCTGCTGAGGGCTTTGCCTTTGGTGCCATTTCTCTGCTTCATCAGCTTGGTGTCTGTCATTTTCTATCTTACGGAAGCGAAATCACCAATCAAAACCTAATCAATGACATAGCCTTATTTTTGCACCAGGAACCAACAGAATACAAAGATACTTTACAATATTACTTAAAAGAAGGAAAAAATTTTCCCACAGCCAGAAGCCTTGCTCTTTCCCGTTTTTTCCCAGACCTTGAGACCATGGATTTTTCAGGCTCTAATACGATTCTGGCACTGGAATACCATAGAGCCTTACATTATTTTCATAGTAGGATACATCCTGTGATAGTAGAAAGGATTCATAACCAGTATAATGATACCTCTTTGGCAGAAGCAGGAAAGTTTTCTTCTGCCACGGCCATTCGCAGCTATCTGGAACATTCCTCCACTACTTTTTCAACTATAACTGAAAAACAACCACTGATGCAAACCTTACAGCAAGAGCTTTCCTCCAGCTTGCCGGATTCCTTTTTTTATTCTCAGGAGGAGGAAAGCCAGGGGTTATTTCCTCTCTTTTCCAAAGATTTTTCTCTGCTGTTGCAATACAAGCTGTTAACCCAAACACCTGAAACACTTGTGGAGTACTTGGATATTCATCAGGAATTGGCACAACGAATGTATCGCTACCGCTATGAATATAAAAATGCGGAAGACTTTTGTAAGCTATTAAAAACAAAAGAGCTAACCTATACAAGGATCAGCCGCTGTCTCCTGCATCTTTTACTGGAGATAAAAAAAGAAGATATGAAATACTATAAAACCAAAAACTATTGCCCCTATACTAGACTTCTTGGTTTTCGTAAATCTTCTACAGATTTGCTCCATGCCATAAAGGAAAACAGCTCAATCCCTATTATTACGAAAAATGCAAAGGCAGCCTCCCTTTTACCCCAAAGGGATTTTACCTTGTTTGAACAAGAAATTACTTCCTGTCATCTCTATGAAATGGTAAAGTCTCAAAAGTACCAAAAAGAATTTCAAAACGAGTATACCAAAGGTCCTATAGTACTCCCTTTGTAACAACATAAAAAGACTGCAATTAAGAAACCCTTCTTTCTTAATTGCAGTCTCTATTATTTTAACTGCTATGATTTTGATTGAACTTCTAAAAAGCTTCTCCATATCTATTTATTCTGCCACGGATTTCATCACCTCAGATACTTCAATAACAGCCGGGGCTCCTGCCGGTGCCGCTGCATTATTTGCTGTTTCCATAGGATCTTCTGCTACTTTGTTCTCTGTTTTTTCTTCCCATAAAGAATCATACTCTTCCCTTTTCTTTTGTTGCTCCATGGAACCAATATTCTTTGCCGCCTGATATAGTTCCATACTGTATTCCATCAGCTTCTTTTCATCCTGGGGCGGTACAATCCCTCCCTTCATAATCCTTCTGGCAACCTCCATAATCTTTCCAATATCTTCATAATATTCCTCAGCCGCATCCGCCTGCTGCCTGGAAGCTTCCATATTGGCAATTCCTGCCCACTGCTGATTCAAAATTTCCATATACTTTTGGTATTCCTCTTTCTTTTTCGTTACCTTATCCATGGTTAACTCCAAAACAGCAGCCTCTTTTTCATAAATAACCTTTCCATCAATGATCAGTTTACTTCTTTTCTCCAGCTCCTCCTTCTGCTTTTGAAGCTGTTGCAACTGATCACGGTAAGAACTTATCTGTGCACCATATACCTGTCTTGCTTCCTGTATCTTCATCTTTTCACATCCTTTTTATAGAAATAGCTTTTATGAATTTTCTCCCTGTTCCTTTTTCTATAGGTTACTATTCATAGAACAGTAAATTTATAAAAAGCCGTAATAAATGCTTGCATTTAAGAGTAGTTTTTTATAAGTTCATTTGGCGAGAAGCCCAGACGAAGAAATCCAAAGGATTTTCGAGTATGTCTCTGAATAGTTACTTCTTTAGTATATTTATCGGCAGTTTCAATTCATTATTTTAGAGAATATGCAAGACAGCAGAAATAGCATAACACTTCAGCAATAACCAACCAGTTAATAAAGATATTCCCTTTAGTTCTATCCCTTCCTTTAGGCCATTAAGTGCAATCAGCGAAAATATAGATGAAAAGGAGTAACTCATCCTTCATATGTCCTTCTATAATATTCTAAAATTTCTGTCTTCGTCCTTTTATTTCCATAAATTTCAGATATAGCCACAGCAAGCTCGCATAGTTTTTGTGGCTTGTCTGAGGCCTCTTTCTTTTCCCTTTCAAGAGTATAGCTGTATTATGCCAAATAATCATCCAGGCTCGCAGCATATCCTATCTTCAGTCCCCTACCTATCCACTGAAGCCAAATTTCCTTTGCTTCCTCATATTGCGAGGTATCCGAAAAGCATTTTCCCAGATTTAATACTTCTAAATAGGTTTCATGAAATCGCTGATTAATATTCCACTTTTCAACTGTTCATAAGCCTTTTCTAATCAGTCTTTCCTTTTCTATGATTCTATGAACCCTTCTGTACTTACCTTCCTTCCAAAGATAGCTTCTTTTAGTCCCTTGTAATCCTCCTTTTCTATGGCATCACGAACCTCATCCCTCCATCCAAGGTAGGAAATTTCTTCCCTGCTAAGCCAGGCAGATATACTGGCAATTCCCTACCCCAGTCACTCTAATATCCCATTTACCGTAAAAAAATCAGGAATATTTTTTCCTGTTTCATCCTCACTATAGCTGGAGGGGGCACAGATCCCATTTACCAGGTCTATAGCCGATATATTTTGTGCTGTTCTCATTTCATAAAGTATCTTTCCTATCTGCATATTTCTCCTTTGCGCTCCACAATGAATATCTGAATTTAATTGATTACATTTTAAATTATAAGAAAATATAATCGAGTAGGAGGCTAACCATTAATTGATTAGCCGACCTCTCACACCACCTAGCATACCGTTCGGTACTAGGCGGTTCCTTAGTTTTCACAGACTACTAGATAATAGTCAAGCATAGATGTATATCCCAGCTTGGCT
>JAFXGR010000115.1 GCA_017520155.1 Lachnospiraceae bacterium | reverse complement strand
CTGATAACCCGCCGCTTTTAGCAATCGATTCATAATAGCCTGTCCCAGCTCTCCTTCAGAAAAAGCCTCCGAATAAATGATCTCCACCTCTTGATCATCAAATTCCCGTAAAATCTGATACAAGGTTCTGGCAATTTCTATTTCCTTCCTTCGATCTCCTGCATTCTTTACGATTCCCCTTTTATAACGATCTTTACTTTGGGTAGTGGCAATAATCCCTACCTTCTTTCCCTCCTTTTCACGGCTTTCACAAAGCTGATTAATAGCAGCAATTACCTGTTCTTCCTTTCCCTCTACAATCTGAAGCTGTCCCTTAGGAGCATAATGACGGTATTTCATCCCCGGAGCTTTGGGCGCTTCCTTGGAATGTGGATCAAGAATAGCCTGATCCGTCTCAACAGCTCCCACTACCTCCTCCAGCATTTGTTTCGTAATCACTCCCGGACGTAAAATACAGGGGATCTCTCCCGTAAGATCCACGATGGTAGATTCTACTCCAATCTCCACACTATCATCGATGAGAATCATATCAATTCTTCCTTCCATATCCTCTACCACATATTTTCCTCTGGTGGGGCTGGGTCTTCCGGAACAGTTGGCACTGGGAGCGGCCACATAGCCTCCCGCATAAGAGATAAATTCTCTTGCTATCTTGTGAGAGGGAAATCGTACAGCCACTGTATCCAGTCCTCCCGTGGTTTCGTAGGGTACACTTTGGCTTTTTTTCAGTACCATAGTCAAAGGTCCCGGCCAAAACCTTTCTGCCAAAAGCCTTGCGTTGTAGGAGATTTCCTCTGCTATCTTATCTAAATCTTCTACTTTGCTGATATGAATAATCAGAGGATTATCGGAGGGCCTTCCCTTAGCTTTATAAATCTTTTTTGAAGAGTCCGGATTTAATCCATCTCCCCCCAGACCGTATACTGTCTCTGTGGGAAAAGCCACCAGTCCTCCTTTTTTTATGATTTCTCCGGCTTCCTTTAATTTCTCCCGTATATCCTCTTCTTCTTTTAATGTGATGATTTTTGTTTCCATTGATCTGATCCGTCTTTCTTTTCCTTATATAATATAATAAAAAACCATTATACTTACACTTCATAAGTATAATGGTTTTTTGTTAATTTTACAAAGGTTAAAAAAGGATGTCCTTGCTTGGGAAGTTATTCTCTATATTTTTTCAAAATCAAGAACCTGATAAAATTCTCCCACTTTTTCTTCTGAAAATTGATGAGAAACTACTATTACTGTTCTATCACTTATTGCAAGCAATATATCTTCAATTTTTCTTGCAGTTTCTTCGTCTAAATTAGCCAGTGGTTCATCCAGAATCAATACATCTGTATCCCGTAGCAATGCTCTGGCAAGACATATTCTCTTTTTTTCTCCCCCGGAAAAATTCGTACCATCTTCCGTAACAACCGAATTTAAAGACTCTATATTTGCATATTTATTAAGTCCAAGATCAGATAATAGTGCAATTAATTTTTTATCTGTTATCTCCCGGTACATGGTAAGATTATTTCTCAAGGTATCATGAAACAAAACAGCTTCCTGCCGCACCACAGTCACACAATCATAAGTACGATCAAAGCTCTCTATCCCTTGACCATCAATTAAAAGTTCTCCACTATCTATATTATAATATCGTAATAATAAATTTACCGCTGTGGTCTTTCCATATCCGCTTGGCCCCTTTAATAAATACCTTTTTCCTTTCTTGATAGTAAAGTTAAAATTTTGAAGAATCGGCTTCTGATTACCATAGGAAAATGTAATATTTTTAAATTCAACAGCTGAATCTAACCCCTGTAACGAATTTTTATCTTGCTCCTCTAAGGATACTTCCAAGAATTTATTCATTGCATCACATGTTGGCTTAATAGCTACAAGTTGTCTGATTACTTCTGCTAAAGATATTAACGGGTAGGATAACTGGTCAATCATGCCAATTGCCACAAAAAATTGACCGGCTGAAAACTCTCCTGTTAAAACAAGCCAAGTTGCACATATCATAACAATAAAATAAGATAAATAAGAAATTAATGTTGTTACAAGTTGGGAAACTGCACTTAACTTTCGATCCTTTAACATTTTTTCCATTACTGTATCATTACTTTTGGTAAATATAGCAAATATCTTATTCTCAATAGAAAAATTCTTAATAATTTCAAAGCCCGATAACCAGTCGTTCACTTTTGCCAAATTTTCCTGAACTGCCTGCAAGTATTCTTTTTGCGTCTGTTGCAAGCGTTTTTCTATAATTTTAGGAATATATAGTGGACTTGTCAAAAGGACAATGGTTACTATTGCAATCTTCCAATTAAGAGAAAAAAATGCAATACTTACAAATACAATTTTCAACAAAATATCCCAAAATACGGTCAACATTGAAAAATGAAGCGTTTTAATGGTATCAGCTTCATTGGTATACTTTGCTATGTATTCACCTGTCTGCTTTTCTTTATATGACACATACCTTTGTTTAAATATGCTTTCAAAAATATCCTTTTTTAAATCCTTTGTACACCCTACAATATATTTTGCCCGAAAAATATTGTAAAAATAATAAAAGAAAACTTCACACAAAATAAAAGCAATTAATAGTACTGCATATTTGATTGTTTCCTGTACCTCACCCTGTATTGCAAAATCTAAAACATCTCCCT
>JAFXGR010000114.1 GCA_017520155.1 Lachnospiraceae bacterium | reverse complement strand
CTCTGTCCATGTATTTGAAGATGCCCGTTCTTTAGAGCGCAGTGATGAAACTATGATGGTTCTTTTGGATCACCCTATTTCCTCTAAGGAAGAGGTAAAAAAATTAGGAATTCGTCATGGAGATGTTATTTCTGTGGATCCAGATATCAAACTACCTCCAATGGCTACCTGAAATCACGTTTTATTGATGATAAGGCTGCTGCTGCCTGCTGCTTTACTGCATTAAAATATATGAAAGCTCATGGACTAAAGCCTAAATATCGAACCATCTTTGCTTTTACCTTTTATGAAGAAATCGGACTAGGTGGTACATATGTTCCTTCTGAAGTTTCGGAATATATCGCCATTGATATCGGCCTTATTGGCCCCGGCTATGAGGGAAGTGAACATAGGGTAACGATCTGTGCCAAAGATGCTTCCACTCCCTATGATTACCAATTAACCAGCCAACTTATCCATTTGGCTGAAAAAAATGAAATCAATCACGCTGTGGATGTTTTTTATCGTTACGGTTCTGATGCCAATACTGCCCTTAAAGCAGGAAATAATCTGCGGTCTGCCGTTTTTGGCATGGCTGTTTACTGCAGTCACGGCAGGGAACGTACTCATCTGGATGGTTTAACTGCTACCTGTGATTTATTATTATCTTATCTTTTGGATAGGGAAACGGCCTAGTGTAACGGTTTCTAAATAACTATACCATTCACATAGAATATTTTTCTGAGAGTGAAGTTCAAAAAACGTAGGCGTAGCGGGCTACGCTGAGGATTTTTGAATCTTTGCTATTAGGAAAATAGGCATGTGATATGGTATAGTTAATTTAAAAACGTTGCACTAGGATGACTCACGCTAATCTTTACCGTATTCTGATTCTATTCCACATACTGAAGCTTCACATCTAAAGAACCCATGCCACCGAAGGAGAATTTATTAGCAAGAGGAGTTTTCATCTCATGTCCGGCGTTGGTGATAAACTGCTTCGGATAATGCCGGTTCATCTTCGGCATATAGTAATTTCATAGGAAACACCTCATTTCACTGAATTTTATCTCATTTAATGATTTTTTCAAAATTATGTTCCAAATACTGTTTTGTCTATTCCTGCCAGACTAATATCCAAAGGGGGAAAATAAGGAGTATTTTGGCACATATTCCTGAATCGTTACCTCTATGCTTATTCTATCAATTGAACCTTAGATAAACCTATATTCTGTCATCAATAATTCCAATACCTCCTGCAAGGCCGTCACCATATCCTCAAGAGGCATGGCAGCTACTCTCTCCTTGTCCTCTCTATGGGCAATTTGCTCCGGCAAAAAAGGCACATGAATAAATCCTGCTTTTACATGTGGATATTTTTCTGCTGCCAAATATAAGGTTTCATACATAACATGATTGCAGACATAGGTTCCCGCTGAATTGGAAATTGCTGCCGAAATTCCTTTTTTTTGCATCACTTCCACCATTTTCCATAGTGGTAACGTTGTAAAGTAAGCTGTTTCTCCTTCTTTTTCTATTTGTTCATCTACAGGCACAGCTCCGGCATTATCAGGCAGCATTTTACTTCCGTTAGAGCTTTTTACATTATTGATATTAATAGCAACTCTCTCAACGGTTATTTCCTCTCTGCCTCCTGCCTGTCCCAGGGAAAGCACCACATCCGGCTGATGCAGTTGAAGTAATTCCCTTAAGCAGACTTTTGTTTTTTCAAACTCTACCGGTAAAATCTCTTTAATTAAGGTTACTCCCATAGGTGCTTTCAAACGATGTACAATTTCTTCTGAAGGATTTATTTTTTCATTATTAAAAGGTTCAAATCCTGTCACTAATATTTTCATAGTTTTCCTCCGTTACTTTATTTAGTGCTTCATGCATTACCACCATCAGTATCAAAATAACACATAAATACAAGGGTAAAAAGGAAACACCGATTCTATTAGCAATAATACCAAAAAGAGGCGGCATGCCAAGGTTTCCCACATAAGCAAAGGCCATTTGTACCCCAATAACTGCCTGGGATTTATCTTCACCAAAATGAGCCGGTGTGGAATGAATAATACACGGATAAATGGGAGCACAGCCAAATCCTATCATCATTAATCCCACCAGGGAAATATCCATTCCGCCGGGGATGAACAGAATAAGAATTCCCATAAGAATTATCCCCTGTCCCAAACGAATCATGGCTAAGTCAGATAATCTCATGGTAATAAAACCGCTAATTGCACGTCCTACGGTAATTCCCAAATAAAACATAGAGGCAAAGCCCGCCGCTGTTTCTGCGGATATTCCATTGTGCAGATTCAGATAGGAGCTTGCCCATAAACCGGTGGTTTGTTCAATTGCACAATAACAAAAGAAACAGATTAACACTTCCTTTGCTCCTCTGATCTTAAGAACTTCCCTTAAAGCCATGGGCTGTCTTTTGATATCACTTCCTGCAGCTGTATTTGTTTTTTGCTTTTTCCAAAGGGGTAGACTAAGGAATAAAACTGTTGCCAGAATAATCTGTAGTATAAAAATTATTTTATATCCATTATTCCATCCTTTCCCTGCAGTAAGAACATACCCCATAATATACGGTCCTGTAGCTGCTCCTATCCCCCACATACAATGAAGCCAGCTCATATGATAACTTTTGTAATGAAGGGCAACATAATTATTTAATGCTGCATCAATACTTCCCCCTCCCAGTCCATAGGGAATGGCCCATAGGCAAAGAAAAAAGAAGCTGTCTGATATAGAAAAACCAAATAAGGCAACAGCAGTCATGGTTACACTGATTGCTGTTACCTTACCTGTACCAAATTTTAATGTCAGTCTGTCACTTTGAAGACTGGAGATTATGGTCCCCACGGAAATAATTGCGGAAAGAAGCCCTGCATAAGAAAGAGGAACATTAAACTCCATATACATATCAGGCCATGCCGCTCCCAGCATTGCATCAGGCAAGCCTAAACTTATAAATGCTAAATAAATAATTACTAAAAGAAGTTGAATCATAACCTATTCTCCCTCTGTCTTACAGGCATACTACAACAAAAACCAAAAGCCCATTGAAGTTTTTTGATATGTGCATAATAAACAAATTAACAGAAGGATATTTCCACTTAACTAAAAACGCAACGGTACTAATCCTCTAAAATATATGGCTGTTATGTATGCTTCTTACTTAAAAATTGGTTTGGAGAATCACACCATTTTACAGTTAATCTTCCATTTTGCAGCTGAATCGGCAAAATACTGTAACCGGAACTTTGTAAATCATCAGGAACCCAATGATCCAACATAAGAAAATATTCTCCATCTTTTTCAAACACATAGGTACTCTGTCCTTTAAAAGTATCTCTATACCCCTCTCCCTCACAGGGATTATCAATCAGTTTCCATTTCCCAAGCAAATGAGGACATTGTGCATAAAGAGCACTGTTATATTCCCAACCGGTACATCCGGAAGTAATCATGTAATACATTCCCCGGGAATAAAACATTGCCGGTGCTTCTCTTTCCTGATCTGCCAGTACAGATACATAAAAGCCGTCGGTTTCTAAATAATTTTTTTCCAAACGAGAAATATTTAATGTCTTATTCCAGTTGCTGCTGTGAACCAGATATGCCGTTTCATCCCGGTCCACAAAAATAGTCATATCCCTACTGTCCTGCTTATTAGGCTGTTTGGAGTACAGAAATTCAAAGGGGCCTACCGGTGTATTTGAAACAGCCACCCCAATACCTCCATAGACATAATCTGCAGTATCTACATGCATCCACATAACAAATTGTTTCGTTTTTTTATTATAAACCACCTTTGGTCGTTCAATAACATTCTTAGGCTCCAGCATAGAACCACTTCCGACTTTTGCCGCCTCCAATACCAGTCCCTCATAAT
>JAFXGR010000113.1 GCA_017520155.1 Lachnospiraceae bacterium | reverse complement strand
TAGGGTTCGCGGAGCGGTTCCTATAATATATTTTTCTGAGAGTGAAGTTCAAAAAACGTAGGCGTAGCGGGCTACGCTGAGGATTTTTGAATCTTTGCTATCAGGAAAATAGGCATGTGATATGGTATAGTTAATTTAAAAACGTTGCACTAGTGCAACGGTAACAATTATCTTGCATAAAACTTTCCCTCTGTTATAAAATAGAAACGGTTAAAATCAACTGTATACAGGAGTATTTTTATGAATTATTTCTATAAAATAAAACATTATTTTTCTGAAAAAAGGATTCTTTCCTTTATTTTATTTCTTCTTATTCCTGCTGCTGTTTTTTACGGTATGGAATTCTTTCTTTGCAATCCCTTTGAAAAGCAAAGATTTCCTATTCAGCTTCTGAATATTTTTCTTTTTGAACTATTTTCACTGTTTGGATTGTTTCTTTTCAAAAAGGGAAAATATATTCTAAGGTTTTTATGTCTCTTTTTTGGATTGACCGGACTAGTTAATTACTTTGTATTATCCTTTCGAGGTACTCCTTTTATGCCCTGGGATCTTTTTTCCGTAAAAACAGCTGCTGCTGTGGCCGATAATTACAGTTACAGGATAGATGGTAAAACTCTCTTGATCATTGGTCTGTTTTTCCTTCTTTTTCTGTTGTCAGGATTATGCGACATTACCGTCAAAAGTTGCAAGCTTAGGGTGTCAGCTTCTATTTTTGCCTTTTGTCTTCTTCTTGGAAGCTGTGGCTATGTACAAAGCAATCATGCCTTAACTGCTTTTCGCTTTTATGACAAGCTGTTTACTCCCACTACCATGACCTATCGTAATGGTACGATAATTACCTTAATCCTGCAGGCCAAATATCTTTTTGTAGAAAAACCTGAAGGCTACACAACAAAGCAGGCCAAAGAACTCTTATCCTCACAAGAAAAAGAGGCAGAAATAATTACTTTTTCTGTTCATGAAGGGAATAATAACTCTAAGGATCAAAGCTTAAGGGGAGAAACTTCCCACCTTCCCAATATTATTGTGATTATGAATGAAGCCTTTTGCGATCCCTTTATTCTTGGAGATTTTTCTGTTAATGAGGATCCCCTTCCCTTTGTTCATTCCTTGTTGGAAGGTTATGAGGACAGCCGTTCCGGAGTTCTTAATGTTTCCGTTCTTGGAGGTAATACCGCTAATTCCGAGTTTGAATTTCTTACCTCTCATACCATGGCATTTTTACCCCAAGGAAGCATCCCCTATCAGCAGTATTTGAAAAAAGAAAGCTTTTCTCTTCCTTCTTATTTAAGAAGCTTCGGTTATGATACCGTTGCCCTTCATCCTTACGGTGCTTCCGGCTGGCAGCGGGATCAGGTATATCCTCTTCTTGGCTTTAACTCCTTTTATTCTTTGGAAGATTTTACTGCTCCTAAAAAGATACGAAATTATATCAGTGATGGGGAAAATTATAAAATGATTCAAGAAATTTATGAAAATAAAACACCTGGACAGCCTTTATTTTTATTTAATGTAACTATGCAGAATCATTCTTCTTATACAGAAAGCTTTGATAATTTTTCTCCCGATATCAAGGTAAAGGACTGTGATTGCATGGCTTTGTCCAATTATCTGTCCTTACTGAAAATTTCTGATAAAGAAATTGAAAAACTGGTTTCCTATTTTTCTTCAACGGAAGAAAAAACCCTCCTGCTTTTCTTTGGTGATCATCAGCCTACTGATTCTGTGGTAAAGGATATTTGGCTGCAAAATGGTAAGGATCCTCAAAATCTTAGTTTTAGTGACCGTCTTCTTCGTTATCAGGTTCCCTTTTTTCTTTGGGCTAATTATGATCTTTTGGAAGAACAGAACATGGAAACCAGCATAAATTATCTTTCTCTTCTTCTTTTAGAGGCTGCAGGTATTCCCTTTAATGAGTATTATACCTTTTTAGCTAAGCAGCAAAAGGTTTTTCCGGTAATCTCTGCTCTTCATGCAAAGGACTCCTCCTTTATTTCCTATGAATTAAGGGAGATTAAGGATAAGTTAAAGGATTATTCCACACTTCAGTATTATCTGCTTTTTGAACAGGGGCTTAGCCAATAACACTATGATAGGAACCTCTTTGAGGACCCTATAATCAGATTTACGGCACATGCTGTGCCTTTTTATGAAAAGCTATTTCATAGCTTTTCATCCTATATTATCCCCTGCCAAAACAAAATTTTTAGTTAGCTTAATCACTACACCTGCCTATTTTCGGAAAGGATATTTTCTATGACCATAAACACAAAAAAAATACTTCTTTTTTTCCAAAAAAATTCCCTCTATCTGGCAGCCTTTTTCCTGCCCTTTAGTGTGATGATGTCTATTTTTATCCTGCAAGGTATTTATCCCTTTGGAGATCGCTCTTTTCTCCATGTCGATATGTATCATCAGTACTTTCCTTTTTTGACGGAATTTTATCATAAACTAAAATCAGGAGATTCTCTGCTTTTTTCCTGGAATACGGGGATTGGTTCTAATTTTCTTTCTCTTTATGCCTATTATCTGGCCAGTCCCTTTAACTGGTTATGTATTTTTGTGCCGGAAGGATTATTAATTGAATTTCAATCCTATATGGTGGTATTAAAAATCGGTCTTTGCGGACTTACCTGCTGCTACTATTTTCGTCATCACTTTCATACAAAAAATCCCTGCCTGCTTTTTTTTACCACCTTTTTTGCTCTTTCCGGTTTTATGGCAGCTTATAACTGGAATGTTATGTGGCTGGATGTTATTTTTCTTACCCCCCTGGTTATTCTGGGACTGGAGCAGATGACAAAAGGCAAAGGCTTTACCTTATATACCCTTTCCCTATCTCTTTGTATTTTATCTAATTTTTACCTTAGCATTATGCTTTGTATTTATCTGGTGCTTTATTTTCTTCTTGTTTTACTTACGGAATGTGAAAATAAAGTTATTGCCCTGCGTAAATTTGCCTTATTTTCTCTTATGGCCGGAGGGATTTCTGCTGTTTTGCTTTTTCCGGAATTGGCAGCCCTATCCCTTTCCGAATTCAGCGGTTCCTCCTTCCCCAAGGAGGGAAACTCCTATTTTGCCTTATTGGATGTTTTTGCAAGACACAGCATGGATGTGGCGGTAGAAATTGGTTTAGATCACTGGCCCAACGTATATGCAGGAGTCTCTGTCTTTGTGTTTATTCCCCTGTATATAATCAGCCGTACCATTCCCAGTAGGGAAAAAATGGGAAGATTAATCCTTCTTGCTTTTTTTATCATTAGTTTTTCTTCCAATGCCCTAAGCTTTTTGTGGCATGGCTTTAATTTTCCTAATTCTTTACCCAGCAGGCAGTCTTACCTTTATATTTTACTGCTGTTAACAGTCTGTGCCAAAACTTGTCTTCATCTGAAGGAGTTTTCCAAAGAAGAATTATCCTGGGTTTTTTTCGGTGTTATTGTTTTTCTTGTTCTTTGTCAGAAATTAATTACCGATGATGCCTTTACCAACCGTACTTATCTTCTTTCTGCCTGCTTTTTGCTTGGCTACGGTTATTTGCTTCATCTATACAGAAATCGCCAAAGAGTTACCCCGCTCCTTCTTTTTTGTTTTCTGCTGCTTTTTACCTTGGAAGCAGGACTGAATACTTATTTAACCAGCTGTCCCACCGTTTCCCGAAGCTCCTATTTAAAGAACTATGAGCACTACCGTGATATGGCAAAAAAACAGCAAGAAGAAGCTCCCTGGGTTCGTATGGAGCGCCAAAAACGTGTTACCAATAATGACGGAATGCTTTACGGTTATCCCTCTGCCTCTCTATTTTCTTCTACCATGAACGGATTAGTTACTTCCTTTTACGAAGAGTACGGGTTAAAAAGCAGTAAGGTTTTTTATTCCTTTGATGGTGCCACTGCCTTTACTTCTGCTCTGCTGCAGGTTGGCTATTGCTTTCAGGAGAATACACTCTCTATGAAAGATCCTTCCTCTGCTTTACCTTTGCTTTCGGAAAATGAAGCTGTTCTTCCCTTTGGTTATGTAATTCCTTCCTCCGATCTTTCTCTTAATGAAGCCGGAATGCAGGAAAAGTTAAAAGAAGCTCAAACTATAGAGGAAAACCGGGAGCCCGAAGAACCCTCTCTCTATGATTTGACAGAATTATTTGTGGATGGTGAATATGCCCAGGATATGGTACTGGACGATGAATTTACCAATATCCGCCTTCGGGGTATTCCTCTTGAAAAACAAAATCTGCTGGCAAAAAAAATGGGGGCAGCACAAGATCTGTTTCTTCCTCAAGAGGTGCAAAACTTTGATATTTCTTCAGAGATTACTATCCCTGAGGATGGATATTATTATGCCTGGTCTTTAAATGATAAGGCAGTAGCCTGTACTGCCCAAATAACCTCTGATCAGGAACGTCATACCTTACAATTTGAAAAAATGAAAAATCGCCATATTCTTGATCTGGGCTATCGAAAAGCAGGAGATAACATTACAGTAACAGAAGTGAGCCAAAGATCACCAGACCTTGTTCTTTACTCTCTTAATGAAAAGGCCTTCCTGCAATTAGTGGAAGATTTGCATCGTCAGCCCCTTTCTCTAAAGACCTTTGAAAGCACAAAAATTGAAGGCTCTATTGAGGTGAAAGAAGCCGGATATCTTGTCTTTTCCATGGCTTATGATCCGGGCTGGAGGCTGTTTATTGACGGAAAGCCTTATGAAACCAGTATGCTGGAAGGACTTTTTCTTTCTACCCCTATTTCAGCAGGATATCATGAGATTCTTCTTACCTATTTTCCCAAAGGCTTAGGTCTTGGTGTTACGGTGAGTATACTTAGTATGGCTACTTTTCTTATCCTCTTTATTCAGGGAAGAAAAAAAGCAGCACCCACATCATTTTAAATGTGGGTGCTGCCGGTATGACTCACGCTAGTGTAACGGTTTCTAAATAACTATACCATTCACATAGAATATTTTTCTGAGAGTGAAGTTCAAAAAACGTAGGCGTAGCGGGCTACGCTGAGGATTTTTGAATCTTTGCTATCAGGAAAATAGGCATGTGATATGGT
>JAFXGR010000112.1 GCA_017520155.1 Lachnospiraceae bacterium | reverse complement strand
CCTCATGCACGGTTTGATGAGGGGCGGATGAAAATTTCATCCGCCTACTCTACCAATAACCTTTACGATCATAAAAAGTATAAAGAAAGTACTACTGTAAATATTGTAAAAATTTAGATATATTATTGAAAAAAACTTGTGGAAAATGTATAATATATAACTACATCTATAGGAGGGACATATGAAAAGGTACTTAGGATTAGAAGACATGAGTAATGCAAATTGCTCAAATGTTTTAAATATTATACGGGAAGCAGGGGAAATTTCAAGAAAAGGTATTTCTGATGAAAGCGGACTTAGCTGGGCCGGTATGACAAAGATTGTAAATAAATTGTTTGAAAATGGTTTTTTGGAAGAAAATAAAAGTACTACTATCTCCGGTGGAGCAGGAAGAATTCCTAATGTAATTAAGATATGTAAGGATAGAAATGTAATTATAGGGCTGGATATTAACAGACAGGGCTTTGTAGGCTGTGTTGTTAATCTGGCAGGAGAAATCCAAAAGGAGTATTTTTCTGAAGTAGAGTATTTTAAGAAAGAAGAGTTATTAGATAAAATTTTATCTTTTACAGCAAATATTATCAAAAAACACAGTCACCAGAAAATATTGGCCATAGGGGTAGCTATGCAGGGAGAATTGGATGTAGAGACGGGGATCTCCATGAGATTTCCTTATTGCGAAGGATGGCATAATGTACCCATAAAAGAAATTCTCCAAAATCATTTTCATTATAAAGTATATGTTGAACATGATCCTAACTGTATGTTGTATTCAAAAATCTATAAAGGTGCTTCAGAAAACTATATCCTCTTTCGAATTGACAGAAGTATCGGTATGGCAGCTTACATTGATGGAAGGGTTCTTAGAGGAAAAGGCCTTTTAGAAATTAAGAATTGTATTGTAGTACCGGAAGGAAAAGAAGGAAAGAGTGGAAAACGAGGAAGTCTTGAGGCTTATGTTAGTGATTGTATTTACGATAAACAATACAATGAAAAGGGAATGAAAGAATTAATTCCCCCGTTGGCAGATATGATGTATAATATGTCTCATGTTTTTAATGCAAAGAAGATTATATTAACAGGAGAATTAATTAATTATAAGGAATTCTTTGAAAAAGAATTAAGAGAAGAGTTTGAAAAATATATAAAAGAGGAAGAAAAAGAACTTATTTTTATGGAAGAGACAAAAAAAGTAGTATATGGAGCAGCCTTAATTGCAGCACAGGCAGCTATTGATGAAATTGAGGTATAAAGAGACGCAGAAAATGATTTATCATTTTCTGCGCTTTTTTAATAAAGAAATTTAGGGAGAGTATACATATTTTTCTCCAACTGAAAAGATATGAAAAGAAAGTATAGGTATTTTGGTACAAAAGTAAAAAGCCTTCCTGACCCAAATAAAAAAAGGCAATCTGGTCTTCTGTCAATTTTGTGTTAAGCAATCTGTTTTTTAACATATTGTATCTCCTTTGCGCATAATGAATAAAAAGAGTTGCTATTATTATAAAATAAGACAAGAATAAGGTCAAAAAACAATTCACTTAATCATTAAAATAAGGGAAAAATAATAGCTTCAATTGCCAATTATAACACACAGTGATATAATTAGAATTATCATAGGGGTAAAGAGGCAGGAGGGGTTAAAATGAAAGCAGTTGTAATTGAAAAACCACATGTCATATCATTAAAAGAAGTTCCTATACCGGAACCGGAAAAAGGGTTTGTTAGGATTAAAGTAATGGCAGCACCTATTTGTGCCACGGATTTAGAAGTGGTAGAAGGAAATATTGCAGCTAACTATCCCATAATTCCGGGCCATGAATGGAGTGGAATAGTGGATGCAGTGGGAGAAAAGGAAGATGAACATTGGCTGGGAAAACGAGTAGTGGGAAGCAGTGATGTTGTATGTCTGACTTGTGAAGAATGCAGAAGCGGAAACTGGAGATATTGTAAGGACTTTGAAGAAATAGGATTTAAGAGAAATGGAGCATATGCAGAGTATACATTGATGCCCTCTTACGGTCTGGTAGAATTGCCGGATTCTCTTAGTTTTGCCCATGGAGCCATGTGTGAACCTTTAGGAGTGGCCTTGGGAACTTTGGAAAAAACAGGAGCAAAAGCAGGAGATACCTGTTTTATCATGGGTTCCGGTTCTATTGGATTATGTATGTTAGCAGGAGCCAAGGCAATGGGACTGAGAAAAATAGTAGTCTGTGCTGCAAGTACAAGAAGATTATCCGTGGCAAAGAAGCTGGGAGCATGGGAAGTGATTTCTTTAGAGCAGGAAGATGTTTTGGAAAAAATGAAAGAAATTCATCCTAAGGGAACAGATATTGTTATTGATGCTACCGGCATTGAGGAAAGTATTTCTCTTTGTCTGAAACTTGCAAAAAAGGGCGGAACAGTTGCTCTTGCAGGATACGGAAGAGGGAAGATAATGAAAATTAGGATAGATGATATCCATATTAATAATTTGAAAGTAGTGGGAGCGGGAAATAATTGGAACCAGCATAAAAAAGCCATTCAGATGATGGAAGACGGAATGGTGAATTTGGAAGGGCTACTTACTAATCCCATAAAATTAGAAGAATACGAAAAAGGCTTGGAACTGGCAAGAACAAGACCGGAAGGTTTTGTAAAAGCGGTATTTTGTTATGAATAGCAGTGTGCTGGGAATTGATTTTGGAACATCTTCAGTAAAAGTATTGCAGAAATTCCGGGATAATTCCGTGAAAAAATATAAAAAGGAATATAAAAGGAAAGATAGAAAGGGCTGGTGGGATGCCATCCTTTCTATTTTTGGCGAAATAAACTTTGAAAATGTAGCAGCTATAGGTTTGGCTTCCCAGGTGGGAACCTATTTGGTAAATGACAAGGAAATAATCCATTGGAATCAGGCAGAGGGAAAAGAAGAGCTGCAAGAGCTGTTGGAGAAGTATTCTTCAACAGTCTTTCGTGATGAACTGGGGATGGTTCATCCCAGATTAAATTCCTACCCTCTTCCCCGGTTATTATATTGTAAAAGAACCTATGGAAAAATAAGTAAACTGTGTCAGCTAAAGGACGAAATTTGTGAAAAATTAACAGGAGAATACGTTACCGATCCCTATTCCTGGAGAGGGCTGATTAATAGAGAAAAAATGGTTTATAGCCCATTTTTTTTAAAAGAAATGGGAATAGAAGAAAAAGTTCTTCCTAAAATAAAAAATTATAACCAAATGGTGGGTTTAACAAGGGAAATTCCTCTAACAAAAGGAAAACTACCTCAAGGAATCCCGGTATATCTTGGATTAAATGACTTTTTTTCTTCTCTGGTAGGAATGGGCTTTGGTCACAAGGATACCCTCTTTGATGTAACGGGAACAAGTGAACATTTGGGAATAATCACAGAAGAACTGCCTCTTCAGACCAATCTCATTGCCGGTCCGTATTTAAAAAATTATCTTCATTATGGGGTGACAGCCTGCGGTGGAGACAGTATAAAAATGGCTTTAAAGCTAAAAACCAACAGAAAAGTTGAAAAAGAGGAATTCTTACAAAAAGGACCTGTCTTTTAGCCCTATTTAAAAGGAGAAAGAGCGCCGATTTTTGATCCTGATGCAAGGGGATGTTTTTTTGGAGTAGAAACAGGGGATGTGGATTTACTGGAAGGTAAAAAGTTTCCCATTACAACCTTAAAAGCAATCCATAAGTTTGAAGATTTTTTAACCAGAAAGCTGTATACTTATAATGCTGCCAGCTGTATCATTGCTTATCTGGGATGGAAAAAAGGTTATACTATTTATAGTGAAGCAGCCAATGATACAGAAATCTTAAGAATGCTGGACGAAAATTATAAACTTACCAATGAGGTGTTGTGTAAAGCCTATGGGTAT
>JAFXGR010000111.1 GCA_017520155.1 Lachnospiraceae bacterium | reverse complement strand
TTTCTTTCTCTTTCTTCTTTTCCTGCTTTTCTTTCTTTTTCTTCTTTTCCTGCTTTTCTTTCTTTTTCTCTTTTTTCCCGATGCAGGATTTTTCGTTTTTACATTCTTTTTTCTTCTTGCAGGGCTTCTCTTTTTTTGTTCCCTCTTCTCCGCCTTCCAAGGGTTCAAAAAAATCTCCCTGACAGCCAAGGCAAACTCCCTCTTGTGCTTCTTCAATCATCTCCTGCTTGGCAAAAATCTCTCTAACCAGACATTTTGCCCTATTTTTACATTTACCACACTTTGTAACAATTTTTGTTTTTTTCTTAACGTCTTTAAAATTAGAAGCACCATTTTCTATGGCCTGTTCGATGTCTTCCTGACTTACCCTTAAACAAGGACAGACCATTCTTTTTCCCCCCATAATTAAATCACCAGGCTGGGTGCTGCATAAACACGAGCTGCCAGTTCACTGTCCAGCATATACAAGCTCTTTGGATCATCTCCAAATAAAGTAAACTTCTTGACCAGACTATTTGCATTGGCTTCTTCTTCTCCTTGTTCCTTTACAAACCAATCTAAAAACTGCATGGTTCTGAAATCTTTTACCTGATAAGCTGCATCGTAGATTTCATGAATTAAGCCAGTAACATACTGTTCGTGCTTTAAGGTTTCTTCCAAAGCCATCTTTGCCTCTGTAGGAATTACCTGAGGCTTATCTACTGTTTCTAAAACAGGGCGTTCTCCATTATTTTGTAAGTACTGTAAAAACAACATGGCATGATCTCTTTCTTCCTGTGCCTGTACTCTGAAATAATGACCAAATCCATTTAACTCCAGATCATAATAAAAATTAGAAAATTCCAAATATAAATAAGCAGAATAAAACTCCTTGGTAATCTGCTGATTTAATAACTCTACTACTTTTTTATCCATCTTTATCTCCTCCCAACACTCTTTCTTTTCATTATAGCACTCCCCATATTTTTTTTCCAGTGCTAACGGTTCATCCTTCAGAGGACTGCTCTATTTGGAGCCCACAAAGCTGCGGATATGGCTCTCTCTTTAGTTTATTCCAAGTGCTAACATGGTGATATCATCCGCCTGACTTTCTCCTTGTGCAAACTTTTGAATATCTGTGTAAACTGCTTCAATTATTTCTTTAGCCCCGTTCCTTCTTTCCTCTTTATTTAAGAGGGCCTGTAAACGTTCCTCAGAATATAGTTCTCCCTTCTCATTTAAGGCTTCTGTTACACCATCTGTATACATAAGAAGATAAGATCCCTTTTCCAAAAAAATTCTTTCCTGAATATAAGGGATATCTTCCATGGCTCCCATTACAAGATTTACCTCTGCCTGCATAAAGTGATACTCCTTACCTTTCAACGAGAGAATGGGTTGATTATGGCCGGCATTGGAATACTTAAATTCTCCAGTGGAAATAGTCAAAATACCCAGAAATACCGTAACAAACATTCCGGTATCATTTCCTTCACAAAGGCAGTTATTTACCTTGTACAAAATATCTTGAGGCTCCATTCCACTATTGGTATAAGTATTGATCAAGGTTCTGGCACTCATCATAAACAAAGCCGCGGGAATTCCTTTTCCCGATACATCTGCCATAATCACCGCCAGATGATCTTCATCAATTAAAAAGAAATCATAAAAATCTCCTCCCACTCCCAAACAGGGAACCATAGTGGCATAAATATCAAACTCCTCCCGTTCCGGATATGCCGGAAAGATATTGGGTAAAATATTTTTCTGTATGGTTTCTGCAACACTGATTTCAGCCTCTGTTTTTGCCAGGTTGCCTGAAATTTGCATAGCGATAAATAAATCCTTATATAAAACAACAAATATAATCAATATCGCACAATAAATGGTGATCCCTAAAAAGGTAATCCTGGGATTGTAAAGATTAATTCCTGCACCTACCAGAAGCTTTATTAGTACGCTATAGGCTACAATAGATATTAATGGAGTGGTAATAAATTTCTTCAACGGTAAATCTGTATTGGACAATACGGAAACTACTTTTGGTTTTAACCATTTAATATAAAAAATTACCAAAGCAGCAAAGCAAAACATTTTTATCCCCGTATGATACATTTCATATTTTATGTAGAAACCATCTTCTCCTATTACGCGAAAGAAGGTCACGTAAAGTACCTCCACAAGAACAGAAGAGGTTAATCCCAAAAATAAAGAAAATAAGACACTGCAAAAAATAATACGATTTTTACTCTCCGTATTTACTTTCAACGCTCCATAAATGGTAGCCACTACAATAAATAGCTGAAAAACCACGTCTATGATCCAAAAGAACGCATACAAAATAGAATTAGTATTTATTATCTCCCAATACAGATCATAGTAGGCTGCATATTGCATTGCTGCCAAAATAACCAAAATAAGGTAGGTTAAGAGAATTGTCTTTATCCAGATAAAAACTCTTTCCTTGGACCGTTTTTGTGACTGGAAAGTCTGCTGTAACAGGATAGCGGAAATAATCATGGGAATCACTGCCAGAAACATATCCTTGGCTGCATAAGGTATATTTAGCTGGGTATAGGTTATAAATTCTTTCATCTGTTTTCCTCTTTTCCTTTATTCTTAAATTTAATAGATAATAGTAAAAATCCTAATGCCAAAACAATGACTCCCAATGCCAAAATTTTTAATCCCCTGGAAAGACCAAAAATTAAAATATAACCAAACATCAGGGGGCCTGCAGACTGTGCCAAATTCTCTACCAAGCTATAAATTCCTGCAGCTTTTTCATAACCAAATTCTTTTGTTTCTTCCAAATCCATAAAGTAACTGCTTTGAAGAGGTAAGCCAAAACTATCTGCCAGTCCTAACAGCAAAAGACTCAAGAACAGAACCGGTATACTTTCAACGCTGGATACCAAAAAGAAGGCTACAGCATAAATTACCACGGAGATAACCAATCCTATTTTTCTTCCCATCCATCGCACCACTTCTTTGGTTAACAGATTTCCCATGGCCAAAACTACCATTCCGTTAATTAAGTAAGAATAACCGATATAGGATTCCTGAATCCCTCTTTGGTTAGCCAAAATGGGATACAGATAGTTTAAGTAGTAACCACAGGCAATCACAGGCAGTACCAAGAAAAGTAAGAATGTCCATACTCTTCTTCTGGTCAGATAGTAAATTGTGGAAATTTCTCCTTTTTCCTTATTCACCTCAGACTGTTTCTCATTATCTATAAATTTCCATAGGTGAAACAGGATTAAAACACTGATAATCGCCGCAGTAAGAATAATACTTCTGTAACTCATAAAGTTCATTGCAAATCCCCCAAGCACAACCCCACAATTTATGCCGTTAAATGCTGCTGCACTATAGCCGGCAAATCCCTCATCTTTTTCTTCTTCGTTCCTGGAAATACGGGTATTTACCATTAATAGGATTACTCCCCATCCGGCACCAATTAAAAATTGAGCTAAGATTAGAATAAAAATATTGGGAATAACTCTTAACAACATTCCCAAAAACATCACCACTCCGCTAAGCAGTACTGCTTTTCGCTGTCCCAGCCTGTGTAAAAGGATATTCCCCTTTAAAGAAAGAACTGCACCGGCAAACACTTCTGCTGATATTACTATGGATGCCCATATCTCACCGGATAAGCCCTGTGATGTATTATGGACTAAATTCAGTGCATATATGGGTAAAAAAGAGGTTGCTATATTGGTTACCAAAAAGATTAAAAAAACCAAGGTTCTTAAAATTTCATTAGGAATAAACTCTCCTCTTTTGACTTCCAGCTTTCTATTTCCTTTGAAAAATACAAGCACTTCCAAAATGATGAAAACAATCACAACAGAAGCCACCATCATCGTAATCAATAAATCTAAAATCAAATCATTAATATGCTCTTCATAAAGCTGGGTATTAACCCCCACCTCCACCAAGCCAATGACACCCAGATTCTCTTTTTTAATAGGGTACAAAGAAAACGTATAATTTCCATCAGAATTAAGGTAGCTGGTATAAACCTTTCCTACTCCCGTCTGTATAATTTCCTCTTCATCACTTCCTTCATACGTCCAGTCATAAGGGTAATACGAACCATTGGACTCTTCAGAACTATAATTAATGGCAATAATATCATCTCTTACAGTATAAATCGTACAATAAAAATCTTGTACCCCATCCTCCCTAAGAAAAATCTTGTCGATGATTGTTTTCAGCGCATTGTAATCTTTAGTTCGAAAATCTGCTACAGAATCTAGCTTAAGGAGTACTTCACTTGGAATATTTTCAGCCGTCAGGTAAGCTACATTCTTTGTCCTGTATTCCAGTTCTTTCATCATCTGACTTTTATAATCCGGAATTACCATTACAAGAAGCAGTAATGTCATTCCTCCGATTACCATACACAAAATCAGCATTAACCTTGAAGTAATATCTTTATATTTAATGATATAACGCAGGAATACTATGGTATAAAAAAGAATAATGGAGGCCATTACTCCCAGGGATATCTTACTTAACCAGGAATATATTACGCCTTTTTGCCCCACTTCCAATTCATAATAGGGTGAAAGCTGTCCTTCTTTTTGTAAATAAATTGCATACGAAGAACAGGCTACTACCTCTTTATCCACCTTTACCTTAATATAGCTTTCCTTTTGTAAAAACTCTTCCTGCTCCAATTCATTGTTTCCTGTCAAATAGGAAACTTCTCCCTCTGTAATCCATCCAATGTCACGCAGACCCAAGTCAGTAAAATAAATATTATTTTGTCGGTCTTTGGTTAAATTTCCCGGAACCCCTTCTCTTTTTTTCAATAAAGCTCCGTTATATATCTGGGTTTCCTTTTTTTCTTTTATATCATATTCATAAATCGTGCCATTTTGAAGACAATAATAGATTCGTTGTTCATCCTCCAAAAACACCCCACTGTTAATCCACACATCTGCCTCTTCAAAGGGTTTAAAAACTAATTGAGTTAGAACTCCATTGTTATCCAGTTGATAAAAGCCGAACCCATTCTGCTCTTTTATTCCTAAAATCAGATCACTGCCTTTTCCTGAAATATCAAAGATTTCCGCTCTTAATCTGGAAGAATCATATTTTCTCTCATAAACCTTCTTCATCTTTTCTTGGTTTTTTTGAATTTTCCAGATGCTTTCCTCTGCAATGGAATTATTCTGATTTCGAATGGTAACTTTTTTTAAAAAAATCTCATCCTTATCATTCACCGTTATCTGTTTTACCGGATCCGTTGTCTGAAGTACCTGCTTTACCTTTAGGTTTTTATCTGTAGAAAGAATACGCCGACCTCCCATATCCGTAATCCAGTAGTCCCCGGCAGAAGTAACTGCCACATCCACTACTGAATCCAATAGAATGCTTCTCTCATTTTGATTTAACCAAGATCCTGTCACTAAAAACAGAATGAAAAAAATAAAAAATATAATTCCTACTATAAGATTCTTCCTTTTCATCTTACCTAGCTATCTCTCTTTCCTGTTCCATCTATAATCAGATTTATTCCCTTATGTATCTTCTTTTTTATCTTATCCTGATTTCCAGCTTTGGCTGATGGGTGTACCTACACAGATTACTTTTGTACTCCCTTAACCCCTCAACTCCCATATCTTCTGTATAGTTTATCCTTGTACAATCTTTCCCAAATTTCTCTATCGTTTCCCGATGAATAAATTCATTAATTCCCCGGAATCCTCTCTTGTTTTTTTTGAAATGAAATACCAATTGGTTCTTTTCCTTACTGACAATATTATATGCTATGGGAGTATCATCTGCATAGATTAAAAAACCATAATTTTCCGTCTGATCGCAGAGCAAAAGTGCGTTATGTAGAGTATCCTTTAGACACCCATACTCGCACCCATCACAGGGATGAAATTCACAAAAGGACTCTTCCAATACCTTTTCACAATCTTTTTCCAAACTTTGTGACAGCTGTTTTACAACAATCTTATTTTTTTTCAGAAAATAATTGTAGTTATAACGTTCTCTTTGTTGTTGCTGTTTGTCCCAAAAATCCTTTATGGAATAAATGTATTCCCGTAATTGTTCTTCATCTATAATTTCAGCTTTCTCTCTAAAATAATTCTGAAAATAAGTCGTCATCCAAGGGGTAACATCTGTAAAAATCACAGGTATACCAAGTTTCTTCATACCTTCTTCCATTTTAGAGAAAAAATCTTCCAAGGCCTTTTGTTCATAATCTCCTATTGGAGGCAGTGATACCCAGCGAAGGTTAATTTTATCATACACCAAAAACCAAAGATACCCCCCCTGCTCTTTATAGTAGGCAGGTAAGTTTTTATCCCAGGAAAAAATGCTTAATATGGATAGGGAAGATGCATAACTGTCCTTCATTTCACCATAATATTTTCCCAGCTTCGAAATGTCCTCTTTTTTTATTCTCTGAAATCCCTGCTTTAGTAATTGTTGTTCCATTTTGTCCTTCCTCTTTTACCATTCAAAATTCTATAGTCCTACCAAGGATGCATAAGGCTCAAAATCAGATCTGGTAAATACCTTACCTGTTTTTACAAACTCGTAACGAATAGCCTGAAGATAATGTTTCATCCCTACCTCTTTTCCATCCCCATCTGCTGCTGCCAAAAAAGCAGCATTCAGAATACAGTTTTTTATATTACCACCTACAAACTCAAACTTTTCGGCCAAAAAACGAATATCCACATCCTCCCCCAGGGGTGTTCCCTTTGGAATTGTTGTTTTCCACAGCATTTCTCTGGTATCTGCATCGGGGAACTGGAATTCCACAATATATTTCATACGCCGGAAAAATGCCGGGTCAATATTGTGTTTATAGTTGGTAGCCAATACCGATACTCCATCATAGGCCTCCACTTCCTGAAGCAATAAAGCAGTTTTATTATTATTGGAAGCCTGATTACTTCCCCCATCATCAGAACGTTTGGCAAACAAAGTATCACATTCATCAAAAAATAAAACTACGTTACATTTCTTAGCTTCTCTGAAAATCATGGAAATTGATTTTTCTGTTTCACCCACGTATTTATCAATTACCTTAGATAAGTCTACTCTGTATAGTTCTAAATTTAATTCATGGGCAATTACCTGGGCGCACATAGATTTTCCTGTTCCGGGTGCACCAAACAGAAGAATGGATAATCCTCTTCCATAAGGATATTTTTTATTATAATCCCAATTATCATATACCTGTTTTCGAAAATTCATTTGATCAATAGCATGCTCTAAGGTAGTTCTTTGATCATGGTTCATTACAATATCTTCAAATCCGAATTTAGCATCCACCCTGGTAGCCTTTTGAGTTAATTCCGAGCTCATCTGATTGTTACAGCCTTTGAATAAAGTATCTCTTGGAATTACGATGTTGCGTTCCATTGTGGCATAACTTCTTGCGGTATGTAATGCAGCTTTTATTTTTCCCGGTGTAAACAAAAACTTTGTGGCCATTTCTGCAAGGCTAACCTTATCCTCCAAGGCATACTCTTTGGCAAAATAGCTCCAACAATTCTCTCTCTCCTGATTGGAAGGCGTGGGCAATTCCAGCTGTGTATATTCCTGCTTCGTAATCTCTTTAAAATTAATCTTTTCCTTACTTAGAGCAAATACAAGAATATTATGATCTGTTAATTTGGCAAAGGCCAAATCCATATAGCCAAAAAATTTCTCTTTTTCCTCTTCACGGTAACTAAGCTCTTCCATACAACAGGCTGCATTGGCCAAAATACACTCTCTTGTAACTGCCCAAAGTGCTCTTTGTACAAAACTGAAATCGTATTCAAAGAGCTTTTTACAGTCGATCGCTATGGCCCCCATTCCATTTTTCCTGCAGAAATGCTTGATGAAAAATTTCCTTCCACTTCCTTCATCTCCATAATAGGAGAAAATCCTGACTCCCTCCTGATAGGAAATCTCCATGGCATCCAAAACTCCCTGGTTTGCCATGATAGGATCCAATTCTTCTTCTTTCATCAAGATACTGAAAAAGCGACGATAATTTTCATCTAATTTACTTTTTTCAAAACCAAAGAGATAATCAATTACTCTTTTGTCTAAAGAAACTACAGTGGAAAAGGGCATATGCTCCATAAGATGAAGATCAAGTAAGGGCTGCAAATTTTCCAGGCAACGAGACATGGCTCCATAAGCCTTTGTAATACTAAAACTATTTCCATAATACAAACGTCCGCAAACTTCTATGGTAGGAGCGTTATAATTACCATTCTCATTTATAATCTGAAATACTCCCGCATACTCTACTTGCAGCGAAGACAAAATACCGCAAGCAAAGGTAAAAGAAGTAAAACTATCATATCCCATTTTTTTACAAAGTTCATAAAAGGGAAGTTCCTTTCCTTCAAGAATACTTTGTTCTGCCCTTACCTTAATAAACTCCATCATTTCTGCGGGAGTAAGTTCTTCTTCTTTTTCATCACCTTCAACACTTTGATTTTCCTGGAAATAATCGGAAAACAGCTCCATTAAATCTTCTTCCAAAAAAGCTTCCTCTTCTGAACTCTCCTGTGAAAGCTCATTGTTTTCCATTCTCTTGTTTTGTAAAAAAGAGGCAGACTTTTCCATACAGATATCATAGGCTGTTTCTAAATCAGGATAAAGAACATTTTTATATTCTCCCTGGTCTGTAGAAAAGAAGACCTTCATCTTTTCCAACTGCTTCTCCAAAGTATAATTAATGACAGAAAACAAATATTCCATATAGTCTTCATGGTCTTCAAATCCCCTTGTATTTTTATGTTCAAAAACTTCTCTCCAAATCATTCTTTATTCCCCTTTGTATTTGTATGAAAGATTGCTTTCCTGTCGAAGATATTTTTTCTTGTATTAATTCCTTCATTCATAGAACTAAAAAAGCTGTCTCTTTTCCTGTCATTTAAAGCCTGATTCCTTTGCCTGGTATCATAGGTCATCGTCTCCTCCCATTCATCTTCATGCTTTTTTTTGTTTTTTTGTTGGTTATTTCTTAGTAGAAGCTTTTCTGTAACTCTCATCCTTTATTCCTTTACCATACATTGTTTTTTCCTCTGTTTTATGCTATCATGTTACAAACGAAAGGGGGATATCATGTCCATATTACAAAAGCTGTTGTTATTATTTTCCGGTATATTCTATGTTCTTGTCATTATTGGTTTCTTTCTCCCCACTTCCTGGGTTTCCTTGGTGTTTTTCATCCTACATAGTGGCAGTTTACTTTACTTTACTTATTTATCTCAAAAAAACCAGCCTGCTTCTTTTTCCCAGGGGGAAGAGCTTACGCAAAACATAGCTTTTCTTCGTCATGAATTGCAGATTTTATCTGAGAAAAATAGGGAACTTACAGCCTCCAATCAGAACTTATCTTTGCAACTTTTGCAAAAGAAAGAGGAAGCTGCTTCCGGCAATTGCGATCTACAGATTAAGGAGGCTGCCCTACTTCCTCCTCTTCCCGAAAATGCTGTGGAAGAAACTATTGATGTTGTGGCAATTGTTCGGGAAACCATAAAGGAGCTGCAGACCTTTGCAGATTCTGCAGGATTAATCATGCAAATCTCTGCTGCTGTTGATCCGCTTTATCTAAAAGCAAGCTCCTCCAGAATGCGAATTCTATTTCAAAATATTATTGATAATTCCATCAAATATATGAAACGTTCCGGTACACTGGTTATTACCCTTTCCATTGTAGGAGACGATATTTTCATTGTTCTCAAAGATAATGGAAAAGGACTTTCTTCTGAAGAAACTCCTCATATATTTGAGTTAAACTACCAGGGTTCCAATCGAATCAGCGGAAACGGTTTAGGTCTTGCACAGGCCAAAGCTATTGTGGAAGCCTACGGCGGAACCATATATGCTAAAAGCTCACCAGAACTTGGGATGGGCATTTATATTCAAATTCCCTTAACAAAAGGAGGAAACTATGATGAATAAAAAACAAGTCTCTATACTCTTTCTTCTCGTGTTCTATGCAGTAATAGGTTTTACCGCCGCAGCTCTTTTATTTTTTATGGGAACAGGGAAAAAACAGAAGGCTGCTTTTTCACCGGCTACCATTGAAGCTGCGGAAAAAGAACATATTGTAGAAGAAAAAATTGTACCTGAAGCGGTTACGGAAGAAAAAGAGCCCATGCTTTACTATAAGGTTATCACTACCAATCGCTTCACTCCCTTAAATGTACGGGTTGCTCCCGGTCTGTCCTCTAACATTATTGGAAAGCTTCCTCCTGCCTCTACGGGCTATGTGTTAGAAAAAGGTGAAAAATGGTCTAAAATAAAAACTGATACACAGGAAGGCTACTGTTCCAACGACTATCTCTCCTTTGAGGAAATCTCCAAGGAAGAATTCCCCTACCATTAATCATTCTTTGATAAGTTCTTTTCCAGAATCAGGGTATTGGAATTATTCTGATAAAAATACTCCAAATGATCCATATAATCTTTTACCATAAAAATACCAAGTCCCCCTATTTTTCTTTCCTCCAAGGTGAGATCAATATCGGGGGCTTCTTTTTCCAAGGGATTAAATGGAATCCCCTGATCTATCATGGTAATCTTTAGTCTTTTGGGCTGTGCCAAAAGTTCCAGCCTGATAGCGGCATCTCCCACCTCTTCTCCATAAGCGTAATGGGCAATGTTAATAAATAGCTCATCAATAGAAATCAATATCTCATTCTTTACTTCCTGACTGCACTGTCCTTCCAAAAAGTTTTCCACCATATCCAGTACTTCTGTCAGGTTTTCATCTATCGCTTTAACCTTCAATTCTTTCATTGTCTATTTTCAATCCCTTCCAATATAATCTCACGATACAAAATATCTCCCAGACTCTCCTTATCATGAGTTGCAATCACTACGGTTACTCCCTGCTTATGAATTAGCTGAAACAACTTCATAAGCTCTATGGATTCATCATAGGAAAGATTTCCCGTAGGTTCATCTGCCAAAATCAAATCCGGATAATTTACCAAAGCTCTTGCCAGACATACCTTCTGCTTTTCTCCTCCTGATAATTCTTTTGGATAGCGTTTATATAAATCTGCAATTTTCAAAAAAGAACAAATCGCAGTAACTACTTTTCTGCTATCCTTCTTTCTCCCTCCTACTACTTCTCTGGCCAAACAGATATTTTCATAAACATTTTTTGTATTTATTAATCTGGAATCCTGAAAAATAACTCCCAGCTTTCTCCGGTAATAAGGAACCTTATTTTCCGGTAATCTTCCCAGATCATATTCTCCCACCTGTATCTTTCCCCTATCCGGATTAATCTCCCTTAGTAAAAGCCGCAGCAAGGTTGTTTTTCCAATTCCACTTTCTCCTGTAAGAAGGACAAATTCTCCTTTTTCAACAACCATGCTAAAATTATCCAGCACCTTATTATTAGTATCCTCATATACCTTTGTTACATGTTCAAGAATAATTTTCATGCTTCCTCTTATGGTTCTATCGTTAATATTTTTGCAAAGCCCGACATGTTAAATACATTCATAATCATGGGACAAACATGAAACAGTTTCATGCTTCCCCCTTTAGAAGCTGCTGTCTTCTGACCGATCAAAAGCGCCCTAAGTCCTGCACTTGTAATATAATCCGTTTTTTCAAAGTCCAGTTCCAAATGCTTGGATTTCTGAAAGGCCTGAAGAATCTTTGTCTGAAGCTGTGCACTGCTATTGGTGTCAATTCTTCCTTCAATCCTTAATATAATCTTCTCCTCAATTCTGTTTTCTGTTATCCTCATTCCTTATCTCCTTTGTTGTGTCTACAATTTTATGAAAAACCGAACATCCATCTGTCCGGTTTTCTTTCCTTTATTCCTTCCTTACTGCAATACCATGACACTATCCATGGTGGTTTTCTCATCCAGTTTGGCTCCCGATTTTTCCCAAATTCCCGCATTCATATCCATGTAGGAGTAGGAATCCAAAGTTCCCATTTTCTTTAATCCAATCAAATGAAGCTTGCAGCGCAGAGGCTTATATTGTTCCAAAAGAAACATAAGTTGATTTTTTTGAAGCTCTGTTAATTCTCGGTAAATCAGTATAGTAACATCAAAATTACTTTTTCCGTACAATCGTTCAAACTCTTTATATCCACTGCTATCTATGTAGTCTGCCATTCTGTTTTTTTCCAAAATGATGGGTTTTTCACCAAAGATAATTTCAATAATCTTCTCTATGGCTGCTTTTGTTCCCTTTCTTTGGTTTAAAAAATAAATATTCTTTACCAGCTTTCTTAAAATTTCTTCTGAAAAAAAGTCTTCCTTTACTTCCACTCCCATCCAGGATGCATAAAGAGGAAGAAGGCTTAAGGGACATACATCCAAATCCAAAAGTTTTGGAAGTTCCTCAATTCTTTCTTCAAACTCATTATAAATAGTGGAGAAGATGGATAAGTAGCGATGGAAAAAACTATTACGCTGCCGATAAATCTCCGGGAAAGTATTCATGAAATTATCTCCCTGCTGCCAAATTCTGATGTGACTTAAGGTAGCCTTTCCTTTTCCAATAATCTCAATAAAGAAATATAAATAACGTCCCCTTTGATCATAGAGAAGAATTTTTTCCTGATTAACTGCTTTATGTGCTCCTGCCATCTTCATAAATTTCTTTTTTATATCACTGCTTTCCTCTTTATCACATAAAAACTCTTCTATTCTTCTTGGCTCATTCTCCCTATAAAAATAGGCTTCATTTTTTGCCGTTACATGGACAATACACGCCATATTTTCTTCCATTGTCACAGAAAAACTAAATATTCCCCAGGTACTGTCTTCTATGGTGGAGTCAATGGCCTTATAGAAGAAAAAATGCTCCTCCTGCTGGTCAGTTTCAATCATCCCATTTTCCGTTATATAAAATCCGGGGAAAAAGCCTTCCTCCATTTGTTTTTTATTAATTGAATATACCATTTCAGCCATATTCTTTACTCCCTTACCAACTATCTTTCTTTTCCATAGGTTCCTATCTGTAGGTAAAAATTCCCCATATAACAAAGACTTTCTTCCGTTAACAGTACATCTTCTTCCTGCATTCTTACTACTCCGGCTTTCTGCGGAATCATGTGAAGATCATAAATAAACTCTACACACTCCAGCTTTTGCACTGCCTGATAAATTTCCTCAAACCGTAAGGTATCTCCAAAGTTTTTCTCCGAATGAAGATAATCCACGCAACCTTCGATGGCTCTCTCAATTTCCTCTTTTGCATTTTTAAATTGATTTGATACGTAAATCGTACCATGAACATCTATAGGAATATACTGAGGTCCTACAATCTCAATTTTCGTAGAAAGTAATCTTTTATCTTCCAGATAGTCATAAATTGCCTTTTTATAACTTTCACTAAGGTGCGGAAGTTTCTCATCCGTATCCGGCTTTACTACAACTTTTACAATATTTTCTTCTTCTCTCATGAAAGCTCTTACTTTATGGATGCAAAGCTCCGGTGTTTCTTTTACCAGCTTCTCATAATCCCATGCAGTCACTGCCGTATAGGTCTGATATAAATCTTTAAAAAATCTCTCCTCCAGTTGTGCCAGACTTTCCCGAAAACTTCCCCCTGTTCCCTCTCCTCGATTATAATAGGAAATGTTCTCCTTTCTACCTTTTGCGATCAGCTGATTTCCTTCGCGGATATTTCCCTCTTCTCCCGCTGTAATAGAGCAGGAAGCCATATACATCTTAGCTCCCACAAAGTCTCCCGGATCTTCAATCTCTATCATCCCTTCCTTTTCAAAAAGGTGATAGATTAATGAACCTCTTTGGGAATAACCGGGACGTACAAAATCATAAATATCTTCCCCCTGCTCTGACTCTCTTACGGTCATAATAGTAAAGGATTCCGGGACAATATTAGCTACCGGTAATGGTATTCTTTGCCTGTCATAACCCTTTACCTCTCCCAGGGAATATTTTCTCATCATTTCTTCATTGTATAACAGAACCTTTATGGGTGATTTTAGCTTTTGTGGTGCAAATTTATATTTTTTTCGGTTAAAGGAAATCTCCAGACTGTCCTTAGAAAGAAACCTTAAGTCATAAAATCTTCCTTCTTTATCTCCTCGGGAAGGCTCATATCGATAATAGCTGGATCCCTTCTCTTCCTTTACAAACACATTTAAATATCCATATTCCAGTAATTCACTTTGTATTTTTCCACCATAAGCCTTTGGAAGAGTATGGCAGGCAGATAAAGTTTCCTTTTGCCAAGCCTCAAACAAAAACCCTTCTACACTTAATAGCTTTGGTATAGTGTCATACTCTGCCTTTTCCAAGGTTCCGCGGATTACATAACCTTGAAAATCCTCTCCTTCATAACGAACCGGTTGTCCCGGAATTCTCATCCGAAGTTCACCGCTTTCAAGAAAACAGGAGGTATTATCTTTAACCTGCATGGTTTCGTATCCATTTTGGGTATAACACTCCCATCGTATTTTTGCAAAACGGTTTTTCCCCTTTTCCAAAAACTGATTTCTATTCTTAGCATGAACCACCTTGAAATAAAAGATAACTTCTTCTCCCTCACTGGGTAAACCATCTGTTACAAAATAGACACAATCTTCCTTTTTTGGTTCTTCCCCAAAGATGTAGGAGGGAATATTCAGCTCCTGCTCTGTTAAAAAAGAAAATTCCTTTTTTTTCTCTTCCACAATACTAAAGATCTTTGTAATTTTCCAGGGCTTAAGTATAATCGCTTTATTTGTTTCGAAACACAAATCACCCAAATTAAATTTCTGACCGGCAGGCAATTTTACCTCTTCCTTCACCCCTTGTGCCTCAATCAAAATCCTGGCACATTTCCCCTTCTTTTCGTAAAACCCTGCAAGCTGCAGCAACTTCTTTCGTATCGATGGCGTAATCTCATCAATATGATTCTGCTGAAGAATTTGAAATGCCGTAAGATTTTCCAATATGGTTATTCCCGGATCAGAAGGATTAAAGTTTGTCCATTCCTTTGTATATAAGGGGATTTCTGCCAATGCTTCCTGCATTAATTCTTCGTAAGTTCTGTCATCCAGACTTCGAATTTTAATCATATCTTTGCCTCCTGCTTATTGGTAGGTTACATGAATTGTGTGAGTTCCACTACAGCATACCATAAAAGGTGTCACTTCCAATTCCTCTAAATCAACTTCATGGCGTCCTGACTGATCATAATATACCGCTGTAACTACCAGCTTTCCAATCATAGCCTCTCCTTTTTCTCTCATCAGCTGCATTCCAATCCGGCTCTTATCCGGTATACTTCCAATTTCCCATCCCTCAGAAGTTTCTGTCGTTAAAGGATGAAAAAATACTTCCAAAGATTCCTGCAGTCTTGTCTGAATCTCAAATCCCTGATCTACTGCTGCAGTATAAACCCATACATTAACAGATAACTCTACAAAAATAGGTTCTACCAAATGAAAATCCTTTGAGGAAATGGTAAGCTCTGACTGCTCCAGCAACTTCTTTTTTATCCCCTCTGAAATAGTTTTAAACGAATTATTTCCTGTCCTGAAATCCTTCAAGAGGAGAACAAAGCAAATTGCTCCCGGTTCCATTTTTCCTGTAATAGTGGTTCCCGTAATACATTTTACCTTATCAATACAATCTGAATAATTAAGGATTTCTTCCAGGTAATCCTTAACGGAAACCATTCTTCCCCGATTTCTCAACAGTCCGGATCCTCTTTTTAGCGCCTGCTCCTTTGTTTCCATATTACTTCCTCCATAGCCTTTGATCGGATTGGTAATATTATTTACAAACATGAGATTTTCCATGGACTGAGTAATCGTTCCCAGGTCCACATTTCCCTTTTGTCCCTGGCAGCTTCTAATTTGAATTTTAAAAGAAATATCATCCAAAACCCTGGGAATTTTGGTGTGTATTCCATCTCCAAATTGAAGTATCCCGTATAGCCGATCCAAACAATAACTTCTGGGATTACTCTCATACTCCAATACCGCAGACTCTTCCCATTTTACAAAAAATGCTGTAATTTCTCCCCTTCCATCATATTCAATTCTTACCGACTTTGGATATTCCTCTTCCAGCTTCTTCATCTGAAATAAGGAATGCTGTCCCAGCTCATTTACCCACAGCTGGACATCTAAAATATTTTCCACACCCAGAGAAATGGACAGATTTGGAACTGCTTCCTCCAAATAATAATCTTCTTCCTCTCCGGTTTCTATATTAGCTACCTCAACTACATTTAACAGGATATCTTCTATGACGGGAAAACAGGACTCCTGCTGCTGCCCTCTTTCCTTTATGGGGGTAATTCGTATCCAATAGGCTCTCTTTCCTTCTATTTCTATCTCCTTAAAATCTGAAGGAGGCATAAAAAGTACCACTCCACTACTTATCATTCCTTTGGTACCATCTACTACCTTCATCTGTTTAAACCCTTTAATACTGCTGTACTCGTATCGAAAAGCTCCATGGTATAAGGGAAGATCCTTTTCCATCTTGAAATAAAGGCTAACGGGACCTGATTCTATTTTTTTATCCAATCCAAGATATAAGCTGTCCTCCTGATATTTTGCTGCTCTAAAGGCAGAAAAAGCTCTCCCGGACTTCATGCTCTCCGTCAAATCTATTAATTCGGTTCCCATTACTCCCTGAATCAAATCCGGCTCCATAAATCCATTTTCATAGGCATAGGATATTTTCATATTGGTAATCCTGGGATAATGGTGAATCGCAGGCCGGAGGTAACAGTTGGATGCTTTAATCAGCTGAATTTTAATACATTTTCCCAGATAAGAGCCAACCTGACTATCTTGCCAGTCCTTGGGGCAAAGAAAGCTGATTTCGTACTCCCCTTCTCTTCCCGTGGAAAATAATCCTCTGCAGGGTACTTCTGTTTCTAATTTTTTCCAACCTATTCCATTAAAATATTCCACAGAAATTTCTTCCGGATAAACCTGAGAAAATACTTCTACATAAGTATTTCGTGGTTTCCTTTTTATAATCTTTAGTTCTTCCTCACTGGCCATCTGCACCGTAGTTATCCTATTTTCCAAAAAAGAAACCTGAAAACATATTTTAACCACTGCCCCTGCCTTAGAAAAATACCGGCTGTTTCCAATATAACATTCCTGAAATAATGACAAGGTATCCCCAAATAAGTCAAATTGATTTATCCCAAGATCCGTTACTGCATTACTGACACTTTCTGCCTCTATGGCATCACCCTTAGAAGAAAGCCCTAAACCGGTAATTTCATAATTTTGCAGAATCGGCTTCTTTGCCATGAGAACAAAGATACTAAGTTCTTTTTGTCCAAAGGTAAGCTTTTCATTTTCCCTTTCCTTTTTTAACTCAAAGGTAAATCCATCCTCTAAACGTTGACATTGTTCTATGGGAATCAAGCCCTCTTTCGTATGATACATGAAGCAAAATTCACCCATTTCTATTTCATGATTTAAAGCTTCATTTCCCTTAATTTTGATAAAGACAGCCTCATGTTGAATATCTAAAACAGATTCATGGCCAATCAGGAGAATATTTTGTTCTATTCCCTCTTTATCACTGCAAAACAAAGGAAAGGGAAGATATTCTCCCTCATCCTCCAGAGTATGTATGGTTTCCTGAGTGGGAAGATACTCTATAGGCTTTAGCCCTCCTCGGATGGGAATTATTTTTCCCGTTTTCTCCTGTGTCATGAAGATTGTTTCCAATCTGCAATTTGTAAGATACAAATGATGCTGGCTCTCAAAAATTATAGAATCATCCTGGGTCTGTGCCAAAAATTTCGTTCCTTTGGAAAGTTTTATTCCTGCTATGGTATCCTCCGCCAACTCCAAATGTACTGCTGAATAGGCAGGTTTTGCCGGAGTCAGATAAAGCCCCATCATATTGATAAATTCTTCATGATATTTATCTAAAACCTGATAATAACGATTTAGATTTCCCTCCATCTGCTTGGCAAAAATCTTTGCGATTGTTACACCGATATCCGGATTCTTTTGATTGTAATGCCACTGGGGAAGGTAAAGATGAGCCAATCTCTCTATGCCTTCTTCTACCTCCTGTCCGTTTTCATAAGCCAGCTTTTCATCCCTCCAGTAGGCCGGCTGACTCATCCTCCGGTTCGTAGCTATTGTATTCTTCCCATTGGTTTTGTTGTTCATCCTTGTTATCCTCTTCTATCTGATCCATATAAAAGGGAAACACTAAATTATCCCTTGTATTGCTTTCTATAATGGTATATCCGATATTAAGAATCAGACATCCCGGCTTCGTCGTACTATCTGTCTCAATGGTAATATCTCCAATTCTTGGTTCCTGTGACAGAAGCTGATCCGTAATATTTCTTTTTAAGATACTGACAGAAGTAAGATTAATATCCATAAAAGTATAAGACAAGAGATCACTTCCAAATTCAGGCCTTAAAAAGCGTTCCGATTTTTGTGTCATTAAAATCAGGTAAATAGATTCTTTTACACTTTCTTCGTTTGTAGAAACAACAAATCTTCCTGTAGCCGGATTAATCTGCGGTGGAAACTTCATTCCCATTCCTAAAAATGCTTTGTCTGCCATAGGTTCTTTCCTCCTTATCCGATTTTGATAGGATTTCCCTGGATATTCACTAATCCATTGCTGTTAATTTTCATCATCCCGTTAGCATCTTGACTAATATTTGCTGCCGTGGTTTTTACGGAAGCATTTGCCTGCACTGCCAAACTATCCTTCAGATCAAGATCCAACTTGGTCCCTGTGATGGAAATCGTTCCATTGTTTCCATTCATTGTTACTTCAATTGTAGTTCCCACCTGAATCTTTAGTATCTTTTGAGCTTTGATTGTCATATGGCCTTTATCTGTTAACATTTCTACACTGTTTTGTCCCTCTTTGTCCGAAAAACGAATAGTATGCAGTGCATTATCCAGCTCCAGTCGATGCTCCTGATTTGCTGTATGTATTATGATTTTATCTTTACTTCCCTTTCCCGTGGCTTCATCCTCAAAGGAAATCTTATTCCCATTTTTTGTTATGATATTCTTATATTGATTTTTTTCATCCACTGATTTTTTTAAAAAACCATTGGTATCTTTTGGAATACAACCAATTACATAGGGCTTTTCTATATTCCCCTGTTCAAAGGCTAAAAGTACCTGATCTCCGATTTCCGGAAGAAAATAAAATCCCCATTGATTACCACTGTAAGGCATAGCTACTCTGGCCCATTTTAACTCATTTGCCTTTTCATCTCTTGTGGGTACTTCCACACAAATTCTTCCCGGCATATCTAAATCATAATTTTTCACCACTATTCCTATCACCACACCCGGAATTCTATTGTCTCCTGTTTCTGTTTTTTGTACCTGTTTTTCTGCAATATCATCAATTATATCAAACAGTGCCATTGCTCCTCCTTGTTTTTCCCCGGTTTCTTATGTTACTCCCAATCCGGATGCTTTCCCTTTTATGCTTGTTACATAGCCAGACTCCGTATCCATTTTATGTGTAACAGAAACAATATAAAAGGTATTGGAAACCATAGTTCCCAATTCTTTCATCTTGATAAATCTTCCGGGAATGAGTTCCGGTAATCCAATAAAGTCTGCCTCCAAACTTCCTAATCGAAACATCATTTCCTCTTTCAGATAATCCAAACGATATTGTGCCTCCTTACGTGAGCTTACCGTTGGATCTATGTAGCTTTTCTTTGATTGTTTAATCAGATTTTTGGCTTTGTTCTGTTGGCTCATCTTCTGATTTAATTTTTCCTGGGTAGAAATCAACTGTGCCTTCCCCGCATCCATACTTCTTACTTCAATAGACTCTGTCTGCCCCGTAATATCGTAAATAATTTCATATCCCTTTAATCCGGTATCGGGAGCTGCTTCTAAAAGAATATCCTTATTCTCTTTTGCTGTTCTAAAATATACCGTTCCTCCAATGGTAAAGAATTCATAATTATACTTTTTTGCAGCCTTTACTACAAATTCATAATCACTTTCACATACCATCTCTACTGTACGGTCACTGGCTTTCGCTTGTCCCGATCCTGCTCCCCCCAAACGTTTATCCGGAGTCGGTGAAATATCAAGCTTGCTGATTACGGAAGATGTCTGCAGTCCCATATATGCCTTCTTTTGTAAAATCTCCCTAACCGCATCGGAAAAATACTCTGCCTTTAACTGATAGGAATTATTATTCGCCATCATCATTCCCTTTACATCCATGGCTGTAATTTCAATTCCGGGAATTTCATACTCATTGGAGAAAAAACGAATTTGGGAAATAAATCCGCGAAATACTTCTCTACAATTTCTGCCATAGCCGAGAAAAATTTTTACCAAAGAACCAATCATAATATATTTTTTTACTTTTTCAATTTCAAACTGGCTGCTATATCGATCATAACAGTTATAAATAGTAAAGGAGGCTATAGAGGCCTCAAATCCACTGGTCAGCTCAATCATTAAATCAGAGACTGCTAATCCATTTTTATCTTTACTGATATCTTTATTATTAATCTCTACTACAGAAAAAGGATATGAAAAATTTTCATACTGCTTTTTAAGATTCGTAAAATTAAAGGTTGCCATACCTGATCCCCTAAATATTAAAATTTAATAGATTTCCAACTTTCTGTGCATTCTTTACATAGCTATGATTTTGATTTTGAAAGGCCTTCTGATATTCTCCTTGCCATCTTCCCATACTGATTTCTGAAATCTCCTCGTCTGCACAGGTAATGGACAGCCTTACTTCACCCCGAACCGGTTCTCCCTGGACATTAAACATAGTATAACGAGAAGAAATTCTATGGAGAATTCCTCCATAATACATGTCTCCCCAATAAAAATTTATTTTTCGGGTATCCGGTGAACGAAGGGCAGCAATAAAGCCTTCTACTTCTTTTTGTACCGAATAATCAGTTTTGGAAGCTGCGGTCAAAGCCAGCTGTGTTATCCCTGTTACAACTGCGGTAGATGATGTATTTAGTCTATCTGCCATAAAGGCATCCTTCACATTTACCTTATCAAAAATCAAGGTAACATCCATGGTAATCCTTACTTTAACCTCTTCATAATTAATCCCCTCTGAAGTCTTATCATCTCTGGTATAATTTGTTTTTGCCATCTTTCCTCCTCCATAGCCGGAAAAGGAAATCTGACTGGGATTGAATTGAACATAAAAGTATTTCCTGGTATCCCCTGCATGAATGGGTTTTCCCACCATTTGTCCACTGTTTTGTAATTTAGAAAAAGTTTTTTCCACCAATTTACTATTTACCGGACTATCGCCTACCTTGGTCATGCTCCCTCCACCGGCCGATACTGCCTCCTGCCTGGTAGTGGTCTTTTTTCTGCTGTCAATAATTTCAATTATTGCTTTTTCAATATTACCAACCATTCCAGAGGCTGTATTGCTTAACGTCTGTGAAAAATTCATGACATCCTCCTAAGATCTATCCTGTTAATTCCATTTTTACTATAAATTTAAATTCAAAAAATTATTATTGGTTACCTTTTCAAAGACAGACGCTTTTCCTACTGCCCCATTTAATCCCACTTCTCCAAAGGCTTTATTAAAGGCATCTGACCAATAGTCCTTACCCTGAGTATATTGAGCATCCTCCCCCTGGCGTATGGATAGTTGAACAACTCCCCGAATAGGTCTTCCCTTTTTATTAAACATGGTATAACGGCTACTTACCCCAATCAATTCTCCTGCAAAACAGGTTTTGCCCCAGAAAAAAATAATCTGTCTTGTAATATCTCTTGTTAACAAGGACATAAATCCATCAATTATACTTTGTACACCATAATCCTGTTCTTTTATTTTTTTTACTGCGCTGGCCGCATTGGAGGTAAGATTTCCTAGTGCAGGCGCTAAATTCTCCAACATAAAGGCATCAGCAGGATTTACATCATCAAAAATCAACTCAAAATTCATGGTTGTAGAAGCCGGGTGTTTAATCTGAACTATCTGATTGGCACTTCTGCTTCCCAGATTTCCTCCTTCATATTCCACCTCTACTCCCGCTACCGTTTCCATCTGAATATTATTTGGATTAAACTGTACTTCCAAAGCCAAAAAGCCGGAATTAGTCATCATTCCCTTTTTTCCCGTTATCGAAGAATAACTTGTGCTGCTCAATGCTTGTTTTGTTCTCTCCAATAATTTTTTTTGTAATTCCTCTGCCTTACTGGTTCCCTCTGCCACCGTAGCCTTCTCTCCCGGCTTAACATCCCGGACAAAGATAACTGCTTTTGCAATATTTCCTGTAATTCCACTGACTGCATTTGCCAAAATATCATTCATATCCTAATCCCCGGCTTTTCTTTAAAACCCTCTTCTTTTTTTCTCATTACTTAACTTTTTTTCCAGGCGATGGTATACCTGATCAGAAATTACTCCGATTTGTCGTTTCACCCCCCGGTCAATCAGTTCTGCAATATCTCTATTATTTTTTTGCGCTATGTGGTGTTCTTCCCGGTTTTCAACCGTAGTAATTCTCACCTGTTCTTTATGCAATACTTCATTTTGTATTTGTTTTTGTGTCAAGGTTCTGTTTTCTTCCAGAAGTTGCTTAAGAACCTCCTCCTCTATAGCC